>NVRW01000019.1 GCA_002400975.1 Flavobacteriales bacterium
AATTGGCTGTACTCACACAGATGGTATGTACGCCAGCCGCAAGATTTTGGCTTGCCAGGTCAACAACTCCCCCCACAGAAGCGGCTACGTTTGGAGGAAAATCCACGGTTAGGGTCAGTGTATAGCCAACGGGAAGCGGTATCCCATCAACCGTTACCCCAAAGAATATGTCCGTTCCTATAGGAATGGTGTCTCCATAGTTCTGCATCAGAAACCATATGGTATCAATAAAAGTCGAAGACACCGATGCACCCGGCGCTGGATCCAGGATTGCTGATATGCCCACATCCAGGTTTTGGGAAGAAGCAATATTGAAACTAAATATAACGGCTAGAATAGAGATGTAGAGTTTTTTCATGGTATGGCTGTTAGTATATATGTGTTTCTATATCATTATAGAGGAATGCCCTGATGCAAATGTAGCAGAAAAATGAGAACGGGAACCAATCTTGTAGGTGCGTTTTCAACACTTGAGATCTCAACTAGTTTAAGAAGGAGGGAAGACTAGTGGTTCAATTCACAAATTCCTATGCTAATTTTACTCCCCTTTTTCCTTTCTGTTTCGTTAAAATTTCAAACCGTAGCTACGGCTATGCTTTCAAATTTTGCCTCACATAAAGAAAAAATTGAAGCAAAATTTCAACACAGCAACTTATGAATTGAACCACTAGTCTTTTGGCGAATCGGTCTTTTATAGATTGCCATTGGTTCGGGCCAGGATCGATAAGATGATCCATAAATTTATGACCTTTGCGTGATTGTGATAAAGGAATAAGGTCATTGCCTGCTTTCAACTTGTTTCACTCAAATAACCGATCCATGCCACACTTCAAAATTGACTGTTCAAAAAACATCCTGGCAATTGTTCCTTGTGGGGAAATAATTGAGGTAGTCCACAATACCGCYGAAGAAACGGGTTTGTTCAAAAAAGGAGATATCAAAGTGAGAATWAACSCTTAYRCTGAATAYACAACCGGTGGCACCAAGGACGWCTTCATCCATATAACTGCGGATATAATGGGTGGCAGGACCACAGAGCAAAAGCAGAATTTGTCCCGGGGTATCATTGGGAAATTGAAACCAATGTTTCCAAATGTCAAATTTGTATCGATAGACATTCGGGATATTAATCCGGAAACATATACCAACTTAGCTAAGGTTTAATCWTATTSGACSRGTTGRATATATTTGYAAKYAATGGAGGGAGCAGAACGGAAAATGATCAAAACAGAAAGGCGGTGCAGCAACTGCATTAACTACAAGCGTCTATCTAAAAGAAGGGGATTGTGTTTGCTGGTCATGCACAATGCCGCTGAAGACAATCACTTTATTGACTCAAGAACTGGTCAGCCACCAGAGACGAGCAACCTTCGTGCTATTGTACCTTCATTCTGCTGTTGTATGCATTTTCAGGTGTCTGAATAGCCCTGCTCCGTGCACCACCGATAAAGCTACGGGCAGACAGGCTCGCGGATAATTATCCTTCCGCATGTCAAATCTTTTGCCCTGGCTCGTTTCATGTGTTCCATTTAGTTAACCGAAACCYGTGTGTAGGTGGTTTTTCTTTTATGATCAATCAATCGTTTTTTAAGCATCCTCTCAAATAAACTGTGGAGGGGAAAAATTAATGCCGCCAATAAGGCGTTTGTCAGGAGTTTATAGGCTGGGGCGCCGCCGGTGATGTTGTCCAAATATGGGTCGGATAGCACGAGCAGGAACTCAAAGAGAATGAGAAAGGCGAAGAAGATAAGTCCTTCTGCTAGTGACGGTGATACGTTGATAAATCCCAAACTGAGCACTCCCCCGAAGACTATCAGGATGACAATGAGGATGACAGAGTATTGCAGGTTGTCTCTTCTTGAAAGTTCTTCTTCCTGTATCCGGGCTTGTTCTTTTTGTTCTTGCTCTTTGATTATTTGCGCCTTTTCAAACTCGTATTTTGTTTGCTGGCGGATGCTCGCTTTTTGTGTTTCTTCGTTGTTCATGCTGTCGCGGTATAGTATCTGAAGCTCATACATTTCAAGGGCTTGTTTAAAGTTGCCTTGCTGTTTGGCTACTTTGCTTAAAAGGCCTGCGTTATGCTGTATGTTATCAGGAAAACCAAGTTCACGGGCAATTTTAAGGCCGCGTTCGCCTGATTTTCTTGCTGATGCTAACTCACCTGCTTCSAGGTGCAACGTGCCGATGTTGGCCAGCGACGTGGCAATTCCTTGTTTGTCCGAGATTTCTTCCTTTATCTTCAAACTTTTGTGACAGTACTCCAGGGCAAGGGGGATATCACCCTGGTTCCGATGGATAGCCCCGATGTTGTTGTAGGAGTTAGCCATTCCTTGTTTGTCTGAGGTTTTCTCTCTTATCTTCAAGCCTTTGTGAAAGCTCTCCAGGGCAAGGGGGATATCACCCTGCTTCTTATGAATAATCCCGATGTTGTTGTAAGATTGGGCCATCCCTTGTTTGTCCGAGATTTCTTCCCTTATCTTCAAGCTTCTACGAAAGTACTCAAGGGCAAGGGGCATATCACCCTGGTTGTTGTGAATCATCCCGATGTTGTTGTAAGAGTTTGCCATTCCATGTTTCCCTTCCACAAACTCAGGGTGAAGTCTTGAGATTTCTTCCAGTATTTTCAAACTTTTGTGATAGTACTCTAAGGCAAGAGGGATGGCGCCCTGGTTTTTATGAACAAAACCGATGTTATGGTAAGAGTTGGCCATTMCTTGTTTCCCTTGCACAAGCTCAGGGTGAAGTCTTGAGATTTCTTCCCTTATCTTCAAACTTTTGTGATAGTACTCCAGGGCCAGGGGGATATTGCCCTGCCTGTCATGAATAAAACCGATGTTGTTTAACGCCCCTGCCAGGGAAATTCTCAAACTGAGTAAAACGGGGGTGGATGGGTTAGCTGCCATTCTTTCCTCGACATAGTTATAAATCCATTGGTTGWATTTAGGCCACAGGTTATTGTCCCAGCTTTCTTCTACTATTTTGTTTATAGCATTTATTCTGTCGGTATCATGGGCAGCTGAATGGTAAGCTTTAAGGCAACTGTCCACCAATAAACGGTCGGTTTGGGTAAGGATTTCTAAGTTGAGTGAGTCAACAAGGTAGTAGTCCTTGTCGGCATAGCCTTGTCCAAAGAGCTTTGCTGTAAACAAAAGCAGCAACAAGGCCTGGGTCGTTATCTTAGGTATTCCTATTGTCAAACGGCTTGTCTTTCCATGGGTTCCATTTAGCATTTATYCTTTTTCTACAGAAACCTTTGCGTGGGTGGTTTTTCTTTTATAGTCAATCAACCGTTTTTTGAGTGTTCCTTCAAATAAACTGTGCAGGGGAAAGATCAATGCTGCCAGTACRGCGTTTGTCAGGAGTTTGTATGCKGGGGCGCCRCCGGTGATGTTGTCMACATAYGGGTCGGAAAGSACRAGMAGGAACTCAAAGAGRATSAGAAAAGCGAAGAAGATAAGGCCYTCYGCTRCYKWRRSKGRYASYKWWAMWWWWCCCAGMMYGRSCACCMMKCCRMMRAYCASCARTAWNACAAWKWRRMWSAMWRRRWWWYKKNAGGTTGTCTCKTCTTGAAAGTTCYTCTTCCTGTATYCGGGYTWKTTCTTTTTNCTTCTNGCTCTTTSAYYATWKSTGCCYTTTCAAAYTCGTATTTTGTYTGCTGGCGGATGCTYGCTTTTTGKGTTTCTTCGTTGTTCATACTGTCGCGATATTGTACTTGAAGCTCATACATCTCAAGGGCTTCTTTAAAGTGGCCCTCCTGTTTTGCTACTTTACTTAAAAGGCCCGCGTTACGCTTAATCAGGTCGGGAAAACCTAGCTCCCGGGCTATTTTAAGGCCGCGTTGGCCTACTTTGCTGGCTGCTACCGGATCTCCAGTCTCGAGGTGCAACCAGCCGATGTTGGCCAGAGAGTAGGCCATTCCTTGCTTGTCAGAGATTTCTTCCTTTATCTTCAAACTTTTGTGATAATACTCCAGGGCAAGTGGGATGCCTGCCGTGAGTGACTCCTCTTTAGAGGCGGTAACCGAAGGGTCGCCCAGGTTCATATAAATAAACCCGATATTGTTGTAAGAGTTGGCCATTCCTTGCTTGTCAGAGATTTCTTCCCTTATCTTCAAACTTTCGTGAAGGTACTCCAAGGCAAGTGGGATGCCTGCCCTGAGTGACTCCCCTTTAGAGGAGGTAACCGAAGGGTCGCCCATATTCATATGAATTAACCCGATATTGTTGTAAGAGATGGCCATTCCTTGCTTGTCAGAGCTTTCTTCGTGTATCTTCAAACTTTTGTGATAATACTCCAGGGCAAGGGGGATAGCGCCTTGATTTTCATGAATAACCCCTATGTTTTGGTAAGAAGTAGCCATTCCTTGTTTCCCTTGGACAAGCTCCGGGTGAAGTCTTGAGATTTCTTCATGTATTTTCAAACTTTTGTGATAGTGCTCGAGGGCAAGGGGGATAGCACCCTGGTTTTTATAAATAAACCCGATGTTGTTGTMWGMGCSSRCCAWWCCNWGYYWCYCNTNRACMASCNNKCTNNNWGAAGTTNWWGWGMYWKCTTCGTGTATCTTCAARCTTTTGTGATAATACTCCAGGGCAAGGGGAATAGTGCCCTGGTTCATATAAATACCCCCGATGTTGTTGTAAGAGTTGGCCATTCCTTGTTTCCCTTCGATAAGCTCAGGGTGAAGTCTTGAGATTTCTTCATTTATCTTCAAGCTTTTGTGATAGTACTCCAGGGCAAGGGGATTTTCTCCATGGCTCATGTGGAGGTACCCGATGTTATTTAACGCTCCTGCCAGGGAARTTTGCAAACTGAGCAAAGCAGGGGTGGGTGGGTTAGCAGAAAGGGCTTGCTCAATAATTCGTAATTGATAATACTGGTATTTGTGCCAGCTTTGATCCATCATGTTTTCGCATATACCGTTTAAAGAATTTACCCTATCGGTGTCGTGTGTAGCCGCGTGATAAAGTTTCAGGCAACTGTCCACCAATAAGCGGTCGGCTTTGGTAAGGGTTTCTAAGTTGAGTGAGTCAACAAGGTAGTAGTTCTTGTCTGCATAGTCTTGTCCTAAAGCAGGCGCTGTGAACAAAAGCAGCAATACGGCCAGGGTCGTTATCTTGGGTATTCCTATTGTCAAACGGGATGCCCTTTCACCTACTTTGTTTATAATTGATTTTTCAAAGGTGAGGTTAAACCACTCCTTCTCGTCTGCCGACCTGTCCACCGAAGCGACAGCAAAGGAGGATTAAACATTCTTATAAAACCTTTCAGGAGCTTCCTCAAATTTCGTGGCACATCCATCACAGCACGCGTGGAAAGTTTTACCATCATGTTCCAGGGTCGGGCTGGATTCTTTCACCAGGTAGATTGCTCCACTAACAGGGCACTTGGTTATATCCCCTATTTCCGCYTCTGCCATRTCCACAATATCGCYTTTGTCRTAATCACTTACACCGCATGMTGCCTGACACACGGAACTCATGGCGAAATCAAAATTACCATCGYCGTCATCTGCGTGTGTYGAACTGCAAGTCTCCGAGCARCTTTTGCTGCAGGAATGGCCYGCAGTATCCGATTCTTCGCAATTATTACAAGCYGTTACCGAGAGGATYAATGCACAGCCCAATATAAATSGTAGTTTTTTCATTTTATATAATTGATGTYGTTAAAGATAAGCANWRRAYWMYMAWTTTTTAACGCAGGGACCGACATTTTAGTCTTTYRYTWCWTGSTTTYCATCMTTGTRKCRTKRAAYATCAMCATTTCCTGYYMTYGCTTTGCCGCTTTTGGATTACTCAAGCACATTATCCTGAAGGTTATTGGAGAAAAGTATGATAGAGCAGTATTTACTATCTTTCCTCCAAATCAAATCACTCATATGAGAGCCCTACTCATTCTGTTGCTGCTGGCAACCCATTTTTTATCAACGGCCCAAATCTCCTCAAAAGAAATAGATGCAGTGGCCAATCGCGCGATAGAAGTATTTGATGTTCCGGGAATAGCCGTAGCTGTGGTAAAGGATGGTAAAGTGGTGCACTCCAAAGGTTATGGACTTGCCTCGCTGAACACTGGGAAAAAGGTAGACGAAAACACCTTATTTGGCATAGCATCCAACTCCAAAGCATTTTTAACTGCCACTATAGCCATGCTAATTGATGAGGGCAAACTCGGCTGGGATGATAAGGTGACGGATTATATTCCTGAATTCAAGCTTTATGATCCCTATGTAACAGCTGATTTTACGATTCGCGACCTGCTCACGCACCGCAGTGGTATGGGATTGGGTGCTGGCGACCTCATGTTTTTCCCCGCCGGGAGTGATTTTACCTTAAAGGATATTATCCACAATCTTCGATATCTAAAACAAACCAGCCCTTTTCGATCTAAATTCGACTACGACAACCTTCTTTACCTGGTTGCTGGGGAAGTAGTGGCTCGGGTATCAGGTATGAGTTGGGAGGCCTTTGTGGAAGAACGCATCATGAAACCCCTGGGCATGACCAGGTCGGCAGCTACATTGGGCAGGCTMARGGACAAATCCAATGTCATTGACGGGCATGCTGCATTTGAKGGCCAAAAGGCCAGGGTAATTCCCAGTCATGATATGAAGATTGGGGAAGCTGCTGCGGGAGGGATCTTTTCATCGGTAGCGGATTTGAGCAAATGGATGATTTGCCGGCTGGATGAAGGAAGGTATGGCAAGGACGGAGAAAACCGCCTCTTCTCAGAGAAGAACCACATTGAAATGTGGAAACCACATACCAATCTCGGTGTACGAAAGGATAAGTACAATACGCATTTCAGTTCCTATGCCCTGGGTTGGATGGTGAGCGATGTAAAAGGCTATAAACAGGTAACGCACACTGGTGGACTTGAGGGAATGGTAACCCAGGTAACACTCATTCCCGAACTGAATTTGGGAATCGTGGTGCTCACAAACCAGCAAGTAGGAGTGGCATTCATCTCTGTTACCAATACCATTAAGGATGCATATCTCGGTCTTGAGGTCCAGGATTGGGTATTGAAATATGACACATTAATAGCCAGGCGCAATGAACGGAACGGCCAGTTTGAAAAAGAAATATGGAGTGATGTAGACAGCGCCGTGGCGGTCAATAAGGGCAAAATGGATATGCGTAGCTATACCGGTAAGTACAGTGATCCATGGTTGGGAGAGATTGAGATTTCTGATAAGGGTGAACAGATGTGGTTTCAGTCTAAAAGATCCCCGAAACTGGGAGGGGAGATGTTCTATTACAAGGGCAACACGTTCGTGGTAAAATGGAAGGATCGCAGCATGCAGGCCGATGCATATGCCATGTTCACCCTGGATGAGAAGGGCAAGGCCAATGGACTTACAATGAAGGCCATCTCCCCACTCACAGATTTTTCTTACGATTTTCACGATTTGGATTTTGCGAGGGTTAAGCYCGATTGATTATGGGCATTTTGTGTCGGCAAATTTCAGGGTTTACCATTCTTTGCTTTCTTATYCAGGCAGAAGGTGCTGCCCAGGTCAGCGCAGTTGATTCCCTTAAATCAGCATTGGAGAACGTTCAAAACGATTCTACAAGGATTGAAATTCTCACTGACTTGAGCTACGAGCTCGTTTTTCAAGATCCAGACACHGCGATAYTGATATCCAAAGAAGCGCTAWTGTTGAGCGAAAAGATTGACAACAYGCKGGAGATYGCAGGTTCYTGYCTKGATATTGGYATTGCCTACTGGGTTAAAGCAGAATACGATCAGGCAATCCATTATTACAAGAGGGCTGAATCAATATCGGAAAAAGCAGGACATACTGAGAAAATGATCGGCGCATGGGTGAACCTGGGTATAGCGTACCGGGCTAAGGGCGACTATCCAAGATCATTGTCCTATTATCTGCGGAGTGTTTCCTTTGTTGAGGAAATGGAAGATAAATCCCGCTTATCTGGTTYGTGTACAAACATTGGCGTGCTCTACAGGAGCATGGGTGAATACGACAAAGCGATGGCGTACTATTCCAGAGCTAAAAAAATAAATGAAGAGGTTGGGAATGACCGGGAACTGGTTAGATGCTTACACAATATTGCCCATGTACATGCTCTGATGCATCGGCAGAGGGAGGCAATTGAAATGTATTTAGAGAGTATAGCCCTAAGCAAGGATATCGGATACACTGTAGCTCAGGCCACTTCATTATTCAATTTGGGAACAGTGTACACAAGTACCGGCGAATATACGGAGGCGTTGAAATCACTTCGTGCCGCACATCAGATCTATAAAGAGCTGGGGGCACGTGATGGAGAGGCCGGTGTGCTGCTTGCGCTATGTGACGCCTACCTCAGTCTACCCGAGGACACCATCCAGTCCAGGTTTGATAGCTTGCTTAACTATAGTTTAATGGCCGAACAGATTTCYGAAAAAAATGGAAATCGGGAACGTCTGTATTTAGCCAGGAAAATGCTGAGCCGACTTTACAAATGGAGTGGAGACTTTAAACGCTCTCTSGATTATTACAAACAATATGCTATAGTCAAGGATTCTATGTTCAATGAAGATAAATCCAAGGAGATAGGCAAATTGGAAGCGCGTCATGAATTTGAAACKGCAGAAGCTGAACAGAAGAGAACRGAAGYAGAATTCGCCAGACGGGAAGCCATGGCAAAAACCAGAAGAGACAATCTTCAGTAYTCAGGTATTCTCATTTTCATAGTCCTCATTTTTGCAAGTGTCTTTGTGCTGGGAAGATTCTCCATTCCCATTCGCTTAGCCGAGGGCATGATCTTTTTCTCCTTCCTGCTGTTTTTTGAATTTACCCTGGTACTGCTGGATCCTTATATTGAACAATACAGCTCTGGTGCCCCAGCTGTTAAATTGGGATTTAATGCAATGCTGGCGGCGATGATATTCCCGCTGCACTCCCTTTTCGAGAACAAATTGAAGGGCAGCTTTATAGCCRGMKCCGGAARCCAATAGCGSAGTTCTGATTCTGACCCCGGGAATGAATTGGCATGTCCCGTTCAATTCTTTCACCCAATATTGTAGGCGTGCATAATAAATTTATTTACCTTTGCAATATGAAGCAAATGTTGTTTGTGTGCTCCTTTATTGTACTGATTGTCTCTACCGGACGATCACAGATTTATCAAAAGATCAACCCGGACAATATCACCATTATTCGTGACAATTGGGGCGTACCCCATATCTACGCTAAACGGGATGCTGAAGTAGCCTATGGACTGGCCTGGGCCAATGCCGAGGATATGTTTGATGTGATGCAAGAGACGTTTCTCACTGGCAAAGGGCTTCTTGGAAGATATCAGGGCAAGGAAGGTGCCGCTGCTGACTTCCTGCGTCATCTGCTTCGTTTCGATGTTATGGTGGAGGAACATTTTAATGAGCTCTCACTGCCCTTCAAAAAATACCTGGATGGTTATGTTCAGGGATTTAACGCCTATGCAGCTGCTCATCCCAAAGAGGTAATTATTAAGAAATTGCTACCAGTTACGAGCAAAGACGTGCTTGAAACGTATGCGCTGGTAGCCGGCTTCCTGTCATCTGTGCATACACATGTAGAGGAGATTGCAAAAGGTGAGTTGGACCAGAAGARAGTCAGCATGGGTTCAAATGCCTTTGCGCTCAATGCTTCCCGGACAGCCAATGGAAAAACCTTTTTGGCGATCAATCCCCATCAACCTATGGAAGGGCCATTTTCATTTTATGAAGCTCACCTGGTCTCAGAGGAGGGATTGAATATTACRGGTTCGCTATTTCCGGGGGGKACCTCCGTATTTATGGGTAACAATGAGARCCTKGGATGGGGAATGACTTTTAACGGGCTTGATCTGGTGGATGTCTACGAACTGAAAATGCACCCGGAAAACAAGCTCCAATACGAGTTTGATGGTGMATATTATGATCTGGAAGAAAGACCAATCAAACTCAAAGTGAAAATAATGGGAATCGTCATTGGTGTAAAGAAGACGACCTATTGGAGCAAGTATGGYGCAACCATGGAGAATGATGGCCATTTCTACTCAATCAGGCTGGGAGCGAATATGGGTGTGAGAATGGCCGAGCAATGGTATTATATGGACAAGGCCAATAACCTTGCAGAGTTCAGAGGAGCTTTGGGAATCCAGGGAATTCCCCGCTTTAACATCGTCTATGCCGACAAAGAGGACAATATCTTTTACTTCAATAACGGACTCATTCCAATCAGGGCAGACGGATACGACTGGGATACCACCCTGCCTGGCAATACGTCTAAAACACTGTGGACAGAGTTTTATGAAGCAGCAGACATGCCGCAGCTGCTCAATCCATCCTGTGGCTTTGTAGTCAAYACGAATAATACACCATTTCACTGYACTTGCGCCAAAGATGATATGGATATTGACGACACCCTCARATATCCGATGAACATGGGRCATACCAGGGCAGACAACAACAGGAGTTTGCGCTTCCATGAGTTRATCTCAGAAAAGGACAAGTACACVGTTGAYGARYTGAGGGCCATTAAGTATGATTCCAAATATCCCAAAACRAGCAAGTTTCARGAGGAYATGGCSTTACTATTCAATCTGGATCCAAAGAAGTATCCTGARTTAGCGACSATAATTAATGAGCTCCATMATTGGGATCGGGARGTGAAAGATGAAAGCGTTGCATCGACCTATCTGCTSRTCAGCATGGACTATATATTTAACAAGTATRATTTTGGMTAYCCYAACTTTATGTACGGGTTGGATATTACYGAAGAACAGYTGGTTGAAGGGTTGGTTTATRCGAAAGAGCACTTGCTAAAGTACTTTGGAAAACTGGATGTTCCCGTGCGTGAACTYAAGCGATTGAGAAGGGGAGATGTTGACCTGACCTGCCCGGGCTTTTCAGAACTTCTTGCRGCRGCATATTTCAATAAAGAGAAAGATGGCCGGTATAAGGTATTCGTCGGAGATTCCTATACGCATTTCGTAGAATTTGATAAGGATGGCCCTCATTCTATCGAAACCTGTCTGCCCTATGGTTCATCAGCCAGGAAGGACTCTCCTCATTATACGGACCAAATGAAGYTGTACTCCACGCACCAAACCAAGTCCATGACGCTTGATCGCAAAGTAGTGGAGAAAAATGCGGAACGGACTTACAATCCTAAGTAATCTGTATCTTGGGCATATGCCAAGGTTGTTCGTTACCGTGTTACTGTTCTTRCCAGTGCTTTTATGTGCACAGCATCTGGATGATTATTCGTTTCTAAGAAGCTCTGGAAATATACCTCCGGATTTCTTTAAATCAGCTGAAAAGAAATTCTACGACAACCGTTTTAGAATACTGTACAATACCAAGTACAAAAACAGGTCCCAGGCGGAGGCCTACCTGAGGCAGAGCTACTTCTATGTCTCCGAGCTTCTACAAAGCGGAGTCGTAGTGTTTAATGACCCCATCAGTGCCTATGCAAAATTGGTTTTGAACGAGTTATTTAAGGACTCCGCCCATATCATTGAAAATGTGCGCATATACACAGTTAAATCAAACCAGGTGAATGCATATACCAGCAATGATGGTATCATATTTTTAACCACCGGATTGATAGCAAAATTGGAAAACGAGGCGCAATTGGCCTCTATATTGGCACATGAAGTAACCCATCACCATAAAAGGCATATAATAAAAGGATATATCAACACCGCAAAAGTCAATAAGAAAAGCAACTACAACAGAACTTCAATATCGGATCGGCTGTTTGCTATTTCCAGTTATTCCAGGAAGCTGGAATTTGAAGCAGATTCTTTTGGTGGCACGATCTTTCTGAACTCCAGATATAAAAAATCTGAAATGATCAGTTCGCTCAAGCTGCTGACGCTTTATCATACCCCATTCACAAATGCTGACTTTGATCCCTCAGCATTACTGCCCCACGGCACCAAACTGGATCCAGCTATCTCTGATTCCACTTATGCGTTAGCTCCTCACATCAGTACCGATGGTCTCGGTACACACCCGTCGATCGATCTAAGAATAGCGGCTGCAGAAAGACAAAGTGAGCGGGTTCAAAAGGATGATGGAGCTTATTACCTGGTATCGGAAAGTGAATTCGAGAAGATCCGGGATATTGCCCGATTCGAGACCATTCACATTGCCTTGATCAAGAATCGGGTGGCTCACTGTATTTACCTATCCTCTTATATGTTGAATAAGTACCCGGACAACTCTTTTTTGCACCAATCCATTATGAATGCACTCTATTTACGGGCAACACAAGGGATGGCAGGTAGCTCAGTGGAGAATTATAATATTGGTAAAGATGAGGGTAATGTTTTCAAGGCGGCTACATTTCTCAGCTTGTACTCGCGGGCGCAGTACAATGTTATGGCGTTACAATACTGTGAAGGTATTCTTGCCCCGGGGAAGTTGGGATTGGTGCGTGAGTTGGTATTGGACCTGGTCGCTGACCACTCAATATACCCAGGCGATTCATTGGTGCAATACCAAAGAGAGTACATAAGAAAATCGTCTGATCAGATGGCGCTTTTGTTTAAGGAGGCAAATGAGAAACTTCTAACAGATGCCCATATCGGAGTCGGAGATGCTGGATATTTTCTACAGAAAAAACCCAAATACAAATTGTTTAATAAACGAAAATATGATGACCCTATAAATATTCTATTTGTCAATCCAACACTGATTGACCTTGATGAGCGGACCATGTCAGTAAATGTTACTGGCAATCAAGCCAGAATTACCAAATTTAACGAGGTGCTGACCAAAAACTCCAGCATATTGGGAATGAAGGGAATCGTGTTGCAGGCTAAAAACCTAACAGATACCTCAACGAAGGCATTTAATGATCTGATAGCGATCAATGAATGGATGAGGCACATGGACAGGAATCTTATCAGATACAACGGGGTAAACTATTCGGATATTCAGCGCATTATGAAGGAATATCATGTGGAGATAATCTGTGACGTTGGGTTTGTATCGGTGAGGATGGATCGTCCCTATCTGGCCAAGGTGGTGCTATATGGCGGCGTGAACTTCCTGGCCCCAATATTCATCCCATTGTGTCTTTATGATTTATTCGTTCCAAATTATGTTTCATACCAGTTCTCCCGAGCATTTAACCTTCGTACCAGCAAGCAAATATTATGGTCGGAGAAATTTATGCGCATGAAAAGCCATCGTACCTTACATGCTTCACGGACATACCACGAGTTGTACAAATTGCGACGTAAAATCACCGCAGAATTATAAACGGATATGGCAAATCGATTTGGGATACTAGCGTTGTTACTTATTGCCATACCACAGATAGGCAATGCGCAGGTCTCAGGTTATATGGGCAAGCGACTGCTTTTCTATGGCTCTGGTAATGTTAGTTTTTCTGCTCTTCAATATCAGTTGTACGAGGGCGATTTTTTTTCTGAATACGATGTGCGAAACGTTCTGGAGTTGAGCTACATATTTAAAGACCACTGGAGCGGTGGCGTTTCATACACTTCATACTCCATGGGATTGTACTTAAATGGTACAAGTCCACTGGGCGACAGGAGTTTCATAGAGACCTTGCTGAAAGGCACTGCATGGGGAGTTAATTGCAAATGGAATGAGCAGCTCGCTCCATTAGGTATTTATCAGATCCTTGAACTGCTGTATCTGAAGTCGAGTCTGTCGAACCCAACGGACTGGATACCCAATCCGACCTTTGTGGAAGGCCAAACCTTCAAAAGTATAGCGGGAACGTATCGCTTCGGCATTGAGAAGGTAGTAGGCAATATCCTTGTTTTAAGGACAGGATATGAACTGGGACTCGTTTTCAATGGACTTGGGCAAAATACTGGGGGACAATCTACTGAAATAGAAGATCATGTACAAAGAAGACTTCTTGATCGATTTCGTTTTAGCATGCAGTTTGGCTTAGGTATTCTCATTCGTTGATCTTTATGAAATCTTCAGCGCTCCCCAATGTCTTATTAATTATATTTGATACAACCAAGGCAGCACCATGACAGAAGCCAAAACCCAACAAACCGATGCTGATGTACTGACGTTCATCAATAAAGCACCAACTGACACTAAAAGGGAAGATGCGCTAACTGTTCTCGGGCTTATGACCAATATCACGAATATGGAACCCAAAATGTGGGGCGCTTCCATCATCGGTTTTGGTTCTTACCATTATAAATACGACAGCGGACATGAGGGAGATGCACCACTTCTCGGTTTTTCGCCACGAAAAGCTAATTTAGTACTGTACGTTCTGACAAACTTCAAAGGGCAGGGGGAAATGCTGAAGAAATTGGGTAAACATAAGACTGGTAAAGTCTGTTTGTATATAAACAAGCTTGCGGATATAGATTTATCGATATTGGAGGATATTGTTCAAAATGCATTCAATCATATGATCCACGTATATAAACCTACCGTCCGGTAGGCAGATCTGAAATCGTAAATCGCACATCAAAACTCCATGTCAACACAAGTCATTGTTTCATTCATAGCTAAGGAGGGAAGCGTCGATAGTTTGCAAAATCGCCTGACTGATATTGTTGCCAATCACACATCAACCTTTAAAGGTTATATATCTGCCGTGGTACACCGTGACCAGGCCAATCCAAATCGGATTGTAATTATGGAGGCATGGGAGAGTCCAGAGGATTTCAGGGCCTATATGGGTTCATATTCTGATGAGCAAAAGGCTGAGATGGGTGAGAACCTACAGGAACCTCCTGACATCAAAATCCTTGACATTAATTTGAACTAATGGGGGGTAGCTTAAATCTGACATTTCGGGGTGAACGATGAAATTCAGATGCGGCTCCAGGGGACTTTGTTTATTGCTGACCATTGGAATGGGYATTYWACCATGGRGCCAYGCSGCGGGGTCCRTACAGGAAAAACGAATTGACTCCCTAACAGCCTTAGTCAAAAGCTCAGCTTCTGATACCGACAGGGTAAAGGCGATCTCAAGGTTGGCGAGGAATTACCTGTACATCAGTCCGGATAGTTCAATTAGACTTTACACGCTTCAATTAAACCTCTCACGTGAACTGAATTATCCCGATGGCATAGCTGATGCCTGCATTGGTCTCTCCAATTATTATTATGTCAAGGGAGAGTATGTCCTTGCCTTGAGCAATTACTTTGAAGCCCTGAGCATCCATGAGGAAATGGGGAACAAGCGTGGTATAAGTAGTGCTTCCATGGGYATTGGCCTTATAAACCGGGAGCTTGGTGAATATGAGGATGCCCTCACCTATTTGGAGCGCGCTAAGAATGGATTTGRGCAACTTGGAAATAATAATCAAGTTGCCAGTACCTTAGTGAATATTGCCGGAACGTATCACTATATGGCTGAATATGAAAGGGCCCTGTCAGCCTATGAGGAAGCATTGGTTATCGCTGAAGAGGTGCAGGACGCGCGTGGCATGTCAAATTCTCTTATCGGAATTGGCGTGGTTAACTCTCAATTGGAAAACTATGATGAAGCCTTAGTGAATTACCTAAAGGCTTTGGAACTGGTAGAGCTTTCGGGGGAGAAGAGAAGCATGGTTGTCATACTGGCCAACCTGGGTTCTCTATATGCACGTCAAAAAAAATGGGATGCCAGCCTGGCAATGACGCATCGATCCGTTAAGATTGCCGAAGAGCTTGGTGTCCTTAGCGGAATAAAAGATGGATACTTCAACTTAAGCGAAGCAAGTGCTGCTAAAGGAGAATATGAAAATGCTTACGATTATTATAAACACTTTTCCGAAATCAAGGACAGCCTCTTCAATGAATCCAAAAGCAAGGAAATTGGCAAGCTGGAGGCTAAATTTGAATTTGAAAGAGCTGAAACAGAAAGAGCCAGAGTGGAGGAGGAGCGTCAAAACAGACTTGCGGAAACTCAGCGCAGACGGGATAATCTACAGTATTCCGGCATCCTGATCTTCCTGGTGGCCCTGGTAGCCCTTTCGCTAATGCTCGGAAAACTATCAATACCGATTCGACTTGCCGARGGCCTGATCTTCTTTACCTTTCTTTTGTTCTTTGAGTTTACCCTCGTTTTACTGGATCCATATATTGAAACCTACTCCAGCGGGGAACCTGCCTGGAAGCTGCTGTTCAATGCAGTATTGGCAGCAATGATCTTTCCACTTCATAGTTTCTTTGAAACAATGCTAAAAGGCAGGATGGTAAAATGAAGAGGTATCTGTTCATCTTATCACTTATCACTACCGTATTGTCAAATCAAGCCACTATGGCTCAGCCAGCGGAACTTGACAGTATAGCGAAAATTGCAATAACGACACAAGACGATTCCACCAAAATCGGAGCACTTCTTGACTTGGCATGGGGGCTGACCTGGGGGAATCCAGACACCGCAAAAGCCTTGTGCGAAGATGCATTACAAATCATACATAGTTTAGAAAAAGCCGGCAATCAGACCAATTTGGATCAATACACACTGCTCATATTCAAATCGAGAAGGCTTGATCGCTTGGGTGCCATAGCGAAAATACAAGCCGAATTTTCCAAAGCGATGAAATACTACCAGCACGGGCTGGAGATTGATGAGCAGATAAGGGTGGTAGTTGAAGATATGGCAAATCCGAAGAGAATGGAACACATACAAAAGTCACTGGCCTCGACCTACAATAATATTGGACTTATACATAGCGAGGAGGGTAATTATCCCAGTGCACTGGATTATTATTTCAAAGGCTTGACCCTTGGTAAAGCGATGGAGCATAAGCCATCCATTGCTGCCACTCTTGGCAATATTGGGATTATCTACTTTAGAATGAATGACTTCCCAAAGGCTTTAGAGTTTTATGATGAAGCGATGAAAATATCTATTGAACTAAACAATATTCGCTTCATGGCCACCTGGAATTTGTGCATTGGCGTAATCTACGAATATCAGCATGATCTGGATATGGCACTGACTTACTATTTGAAAGCGGAACAACTGGCAGAAGAAATTGATGACAAGAGTCGCCTCGCAGGTATCTTTACTGCAAAAGCAGCACTCCATCGAAAACAAAAGGAATATAAAGAGGCGTTGGTTGATATTGGAAAGGCGCTTGCAATTGCGAGAGAAATAGACAGCAAGGATGATATCTCTTCATCATTTCTGTTGCTGGCTCGTATCTACTATGAAAAAGAAGCTCTTGAGGTTGCGGAAGCGTATTTGGATTCGGGTTTAGAACTTGCCACAGCAGTTGGGTCACTACCATTTATGCTTGAAGCAAATGAAGGCCTTAGCAGCATTTTTGAAGAAACGGGAAGATACAAGGAAGCTTATGAATATTACATCGCATCTGTCGCTCTCAAGGACAGTATTTTCAATGAGGATAAATCAAAAGAGCTGGGAAAGCTGGAAGCTACTTACGAATTTGAAAAAGCGGAAGAGGAGCGGAAGAGGGCGGCTGAAGAAATGAGATTAGCAGCGGAACAAGAAGAAGGAAGAAGAAACAATCTACAGTATTCCGGAATCCTGATCTTCCTGGTGGCCCTGGTAGCCGTTTCGCTAATGCTCGGAAAACTATCAATACCTATTSGACTTGCCGAGGGCCTGATCTTCTTTACCTTTCTTTTGTTCTTTGAGTTTACCCTCGTTTTACTGGATCCATATATTGAAACCTACTCCAGCGGGGAACCTGCCTGGAAGCTGCTGTTCAATGCAGTATTGGCAGCAATGATCTTTCCATTGCACTCATTCTTTGAAGCCACGATCAAGAGGCGTCTTAACCTGGGTGGTAGTACGTGAGGTTGCAATGCACTGGTCTTCCATTGCATTTATTCGCAATATGACCCTCTTGAATAGTAGTTTACCCTGTTAGGTGATGATGCCCCATATTCATAGAACTCAGCTGCTATTTAGAAGATCATGGAAAAAGCCGAATCGGTCGGATAGCGGTCAGTGAAATCACGTAGGGAGGCAATTTTTCTTATATTTATTCACACAACAAACAATCATATAAAGATGAAGAAGGAGACGAAGATGATGACACTACTTGTATTGGGTGTATGGTTTTGTGCATATAGTTTACAGGCACAGACATTTCAAATGTTGTACAGTAACGATTCCATCTTATTGGGAAGCTATGGCACTCAAACTGCGGATGGAGGGTATATTCTTACAGGTCATGCCGATGACCCGGTATATACCAGTACCGATATTTTTCTTGTCAAGGCCAACAGCGTTGGGGATACGGTCTGGTCAAAAACATACGGAGATGATGCTGCAGTTGATCTGAGCAGTAAGGTAATGGAGCTTGGCAATGGAGATTATATTGTTTGCGGGAATAGTTCTTCTGATTTATATATGCTTAGGGTGGATGCGAACGGGAACGTAATCTGGAGCAAAAACTATGGAGGGGTTGGATCTGATGGTGCTAATGATTGCCAGCCAACCAGTGATGGCGGTTTCATTGCCGTTGGATATACATTTGCTTTTGGTGCCGGGAACCGTGATTTCTATGTGGTTAAAACCAATGGAAACGGTGACCTGGAGTGGGCAAAAGCCATAGGGGGACCTGATTTTGACAATGCCACTGCCGTCGTTCAAACAAGTGACAATGGCTTTCTTGTACTGGGAGATACCAAGAGTTATGGTGCCGGTAATTTTGATGTTTATTTGGTCAAGCTGGATAATTCGGGGACGATCATGTGGACAAAAACTTATGGAGATACCGAAGCTGAACTGGCCAAGTCGATTCTGGTGACACCTGCTGGCGATATCCTGATTACTGGCTATACACAGAGCGCAAACAGCAGTTCAGAGCCATTCTTATTGAAATTATCTGATGACGGCACGGTATTATGGTTGAAAATATACGGTACGGAAGCTGATTTTGCTCAGATTGTAAAACAAACGGCAGACGGCGGTTACATCATAGCAGGATTTTATCTGTCCTTTGGCCTTCCTGGCATGGAGGTTCAAAATGCAATACTGATTAAAACAGATGCCAACGGCACAGTGGAATGGTCAGGTGCTTATGGTGGTAGCGGCAATGACCGTGCATTCAATGTGGAGGAGAGTACTGATGGTGGATATTTGTTGTTCGGTACCGTTCAAACCATTAACAATGTCCAGGATTGGGACACCTACCTGGTTAAGACAGATGCTACGGGTTGGGTATCTTGTAATTATGCTGCACTTAGCATACAGGATCAGGTTTACACTTTCCTGGTTGGTGCCGGTGGCACTGCTGTCTCAGGTGGATCGGAATCGGTTCCTGCGACAGTTATTGTGTCAAAACAGGTATCTGCAACTTCACTGTGCAGTGGGTGCCCCTTGTCTAATGCATTCACTACAACTGTAATTGATACCAGCATGGCGTTTGCAAGCAATTCAACGTCGGCTGACACCTGGTACTGGGATTTTGGAGATGGAAGTTCAGATACTGTTCAAAGTGGCACGCATGAATACACAACTACAGGTGTTTATCAGGTATGTCTGACGGTTGCCGATACCTGCAACTCGGATACCTTGTGTAAATCAATTACTATTTCATTAACCGGGGAAGAAGAACTTACTCYTGAATCCCTGTTGAGAATTTATCCAAATCCATCCACTGGTGTATTTACGTTGGAATTTAGTGAGGCTATGAATCAACCGGCTCTTTTGAAAGTGTTCAATGTGCTTGGAGAAGAGGTGTTGGTTGAATGGATGGCACCTTCCAATGGGAATTCACAAAGACTTATAGATCTATCTGATATGGGATCTGGATTGTATGTCATACAGYTGGAGACTTCTACTGGGATGATAGGAAAAAAGGTTATGATTCGCTAGTATTTCAGATGAACTTGAATCTGAGAGGGAACTCTTGAGAAATACCATACTATGTGATTCAAGTATCCGTTATTTTTACGAACAAGAGTTCCTGGTTGTTTGACAAAGCCGTCGTTTACCTCACCAACCGGGGTTGCGCCATACAAAGAAAGAAGGAGCTTTTGCGCGGTATTCTGTCTGTTTGACGTTTGACTTTAAGGGCATTGTATACCATATGACGTTTGTATTTCGTTCTTTATAATACGCCCTAATCCTGTTCTAGCAGACAATACGCGATGTTCCACAGATTTATCTACCTGCAATTGGCTCTTTGCTTTTTTGTAGATGTGAGCGCCCAAAGCGCAGGTACAATTACAATTACCAAACTCGTCCCGCCGGATACCATTATGGTACCGTACGGGGATCGCAAGATCTTCAAGCGAAAGAGAGTCAAGTACAAACCAAACCCTGCAGGCAATACATTGGTATGTATCGATTATCATTTCAGGAAGGGTATACCAGAAGGTTATTATATAGTTACCTACGTTGAATCAGAATCCATATACTGTTTGGGCACAATCGAAGAAGGTGAGATGCACGGAGCGTGGCGATTTTATAAARCCAATGGGCAGATATACTCCGCAAGGGAATATTATTACGGAAAACTAATTGGGAAGCCCCGGTTCCTCTCGTTGAGGGAATAAATAGTAGGGTATAATTGCTGAATAATGTACTAAGGGTATATCCCCGGTGGGAACAGGTCTTTATCCAGGTTCACTCCAGGTAAAGGGAACCCTCCGTCTGCATTCATTCAGGTCGACAGGCAGGAGCAATTACCTGGACAATGTTTTCATTTCCTCCCGCAGCCCCTCCATAACCTTATTGCAGACTCTATTGAGTTTTCCAATCAATTCCGGAATCATCTCAATATTTTTTTTCTCACTCGTATAGTGTTCCAGCAACCTTATTTCATTTTTGATTTCCCCAATCCCAAACAAATCCAGCGATGGCTTCATTCTGTGAGCAACCGCGGATACCCTGTCCCATTTCTCCTGTTCCATGAATTCATCGAAGTTCTCCAAACTCTTTGATACAGTTTCTATGAAGGTTTGTATCATTTCCAAAACAAAGTCATCATTGCCTCTGGACATATTTTGGAGCGTGGACAGATCGTAGAGTTTTCCGGAAGGTATATCGTCAACTATTGGTTCCGGCTTTTCAACGCTTGGAGGTAGCGGTTCCCGATATCCTTTACCATTTCCTTGTTTTACCAATTTGGCAATTTTGTTGTACAGAGATCCGGGCTCAAAAGGTTTGGACAGATAATCATTCATACCCGCATCCAGGTATTTTTTTTTGTCGCCTCTGAGCGCATTGGCTGTTACWGCGATAATRGGAACACCTGATTTGTCAGCGGGCATCTCCTTCCTGATGATTTGGGTAGCTTCGATTCCTCCCATCACGGGCATCTGGATATCCATTAAAACGACATCGTACTTTTTGTCCCTGAGTTTTTCTATTGCCACTTTCCCGTCACCGGCAGTATCAACCTTAAAGTTCCATTCCTCCATGATCGTGGCTGCCATGAGTTGATTCACTTTATTATCTTCGACCAGCAACACTTCAGTTTGGCTGAGGGCCTGTGTATCGATCACCTCTGTATCCTCTTTGGGGAGGTCTGTCTCATCTCCCTTTGTATACATGAGTCTGAATCCGAAGGTTGATCCTTTTTCCTCTTCACTTTCAACAAAAATGTCTCCACCTTGCAGTTGTACTAAGTTCCTGCTGATAGAAAGCCCGAGGCCAGTACCGCCAAATTTTCGTGTTACGCTTGCATCTACTTGCTTAAAGCTTTCAAATATAGTTTCCATCTTTTCCTCCGGGATTCCGATGCCTGTATCAATTACCCTAAACTCCAACAAGAGCTGATCGATTCCCTCATTTAATACCTTGCACCGTAGCTTGACCTCCCCCTTATTAGTGAATTTCACCGCATTGCTCAGCAAATTGAGCAAAACCTGGTTCAATCGTACCGGATCGCCAATGAGGATCTGCCGGGCTGCTTTGTCAATTTCGTAATGTACGTATACATCCTTTTCAATGGTTTTGTGCTCTATTGACTTAACAAGTGAGTCAATAACGGTATCCACTTTGAATCCAATCGCTTCAAATTGCAGCTCTCCGGACTCAATTTTAGATATATCCAGAATATCATTAATGATGGTTAACAGGTGTTTGGCCGAGTTGCGAACCGCACTGAAGTAGCGCAACTGCTTTTTATTCATTTTGGTCTTTTGAAGCAATCGGGTCATTCCGATAATGGCGTTCAAGGGAGTTCTTATCTCATGGCTCATATTGGCAAGAAATAACTCTTTTGACTTTACAGATTCTTCAGCGAGGTCTTTGGCCCTGATCAGTTCCCGCTCTGCTTTTTTCTTGAGGGTTATATCATGAATGACGACCATTCTCGCCTCCTCTTCCATATAGTTTATGGAAGTTGCACTAACATCTACTATTATAATGGTGCCGTCCTTTATCCGGTGTCTCCATTCAGCTTTTTTATTCACCCCTGTTCTCGCTTCCTCAACAGCTTTTATCAACATTGGAATATCTTCTGTAGGCCGGAGGTTTTTGATGCTCAGATCTTTGAATTCCTCGCGCGTATAGCCATATTTATTTACCATAGCTTGATTTACCTCAAGTATCGCCAGCGTTTCAAGACTGTAAATGAGCATGGGCAGCGGATTGTTATTGAATAACAAGCGGTGCTGTTCATCCGACCTGAGTAATTCTTCCTTGCTCTTTTGCAACTGACTTACCATAATATTGAATGAGCTTGCCAGTTCTCCTATCTCATCGTTGGAAGTTATGTCTACCCTTTTTGAGAGTTGTCCTTCCGCTACTCTAACCGTAAAATCGTTGAGCTTTTGTATGGGGTGAATAATAATTTTTTTGGTCTTTTGAACAACGATCAAGCTTATTAGTACGGAAAGCAGGAAAATGGCGATTATAGAGTTCTTAGCAGCCAGTATAGATTCGTCGTTATTGGCTATCGCCTGTGTCAATTCCCGGTCAAGGGATCCAGAGAGAATTGCGAGTGTTTTGACAATCTGTAGGGCGTTGTTGTCTATATTAAAGAGTACATTATCCCATTTTGGACCTTTAGTCTCTTTTTTCTCAGTGTAGTAGACAATGAGCATTGTCCACTTATTCAAATTGGCAAATTCTTTTTCAAGTTGTTTTAAAGCTGTTTTTTGGTGTTCATYCAACGGTARCYTTTTAAATTTCTCTACCTGATGATTGACCAATTTTGTCTCCGGAAAATAATARTCATACATCCAGCTATTGCCTCCAATAATAAAATCAGTCACGGTCAGCAGGTTGCGGGAGCCGAATTGAACCTTGGAAAATACCTTGGTTTTGTTTTCAACGCCTATTAGAGCTTCAGCATTTTTCTTTACACTATCAAATGTGATAAACATCAATATGCCCATTGTAACAAGGAGCAGCAGCATAATGGAATATCCGGATAACAGCTTTTTTGAAACTCCAATTCTCATTTTATCTGATCCTTAAGTAGTTGAAAACAGTTCATTGATTATAGCCTCGACACGTTTTGCGGTATTCCTGCTCTTCACCAAATAGTCCGCAGCTCCGTTGGCCATACAGCTCAATAGATATTCTACATTTTCTGAACTCGATAACATCACTACGTACAGGTTGGGCTCCATCTTCTTAATATTCATCAATGCCTCCAATCCGTTTATATTATTTTGTGATTTACCATCTAAGAAAAAGTCCAGCAGGATCAAGTCAGGATTAGAGTGAAGTTCTTTCATGCAACTTTCCGCAGAATCAAATGACTTAACCTGGATATTCTTGTTACCGCTTAAATTTTGTTCTAGCATTTTTAAATACAGCGAGTCATCGTCAACTAAAAAAAGAGATATTTTGCGGGGACTGGTCATGGCGTTTTTTCTTCAATATGTCAACTAATTATCCTGACACTATGAAGACCAAAATCGTACCCCTTTAATATTTTCTTTCTATCATCCTGATGATAAGACACTTATAGTTTACCTTGTATGGCTAATCTTCCTTTATTGGGAAATCAATTCCCAAATTGGGATTTACAGCTGTCCATTCTTTAGCATCCTGTAAATAGTAGATTTGCCTAGATCTAATTTTTCGGCTACCAGCAAAACATTGTTGTTGTACTTCTCCAGGTAATGACCGACTATTTTTTTATCGTATTCTTTTAAGGTCATGTCCTCTCCCATGAGATCCGAAATGGTATCCAGGTCACTGAAGGTGATGTCATCCTCCGTAATGGTTTCATTACTGCTCATAACCGCTGCCAATTCAATGGTTGCCTTTAGCTCTCTGACAYTTCCCGGAAATGRATATGCAAGCARTTTTTGCTTTGCTTCACTRGTGAGCCCCAGCTTTTCRATTTTATTTTCTTTACAAAAAATGTCGAGAAAATGCTTGGCAATGATCAATACATCGCTGTCTCTTTCCCTTAGCGGAGGCAAGTAAATGGGCAGGCCAAAAAGTCTGTAATAAAGGTCCCTTCTAAAGTTTCCTTTCTTTATCTCTTCCGCGAAGTTCTTATTGGTAGCCMCGGTAACCCTGGTATCGATTTTTATTGAGGTATTGCCGCCCACTCTGGTAAATTCCTTTTCCTGAAGTACTCTTAAGAGTTTGGCCTGGAGGTTTATGTCCATTTCTCCTATTTCATCTAAAAATATGGTTCCCTTATGGGCCTGCTCAAATTTGCCTATCCTCCTGCTATGGGCTCCGGTAAACGCTCCTTTTTCATGTCCGAACAATTCACTTTCGATGAGTTCCCTGGGAATGGCAGCGACATTTACGGGAACAAAGGCATGGCTGGCCCGGGCCGAATTGTAGTGAATCGCTTTGGCAACCAGTTCCTTTCCTGTACCCGTGTCTCCCGTAAGTGTTACGGTAATATTGGTATTAACCGCTTTCTCCATCAAAGCGAATATTTGATTTAATGCCCTGCTTTGCCCAATAATTACCTTGTTGAACTCGTAACCTTTGACTACTTCTTTTTTTAGAGGGGAGATATCATTTTTGAGAATCGTATTCTCGGTGATTTTGTTTACAATACTTAACAGCCGGTTTCTTGTGTCTTTGTTTTTTATAACATAATCGCAGGCTCCTTCCTTGAGCAGGTTAACTGCGGTTTCCACATCTTCCTGACCGGAAATAACGATTACTGATATGTCTGGGTTATAGGATTTGATTTTTTTCAGTACATCATCCCCGGACTCATCAGGCAAGGAATAATCTAAAGTTATGATGGAGGGGTTTTCATGGAGGTTGTCGAGAGCGCTTTTCCCGGTAAGGAATTTTTTGATCTCGTAATCAGGATTGAGGGCCAGCGTATGCCCTAGCATGTCGCAATACCATTGGTCGTCTTCTACCACAAATATTTTAGAACTCGATTTTCCCATAATAGAGCAAATCTGTCCTTTTAATATTTACGATTCAAGCAAAGAGTTCTGGTTATATTTCGGATGTAAGAAACTTGCAGAATTTGTAAGAAGCGAAAAAATGCCTGGAAGTCTATTGCCCCCACCCAATTTTGTCGAAGCGAATCACCTGCTATTCCACGGGTTTACCAGCTAGAATAATTCTGGGTGCATATAGTTAATGACAACTACCGAAACGATGCCAATTAACAGTACAAAGAGAATAAAGGCTTGAAATTTCTTAAAGTCTCTATTTTCTTTTACCAGTTTATTGTAATTCAGGATTTTTTTGATCAGCCCTTTGACCCTTATGAACGCTGTTTCATTTTTAACGACATAATCATAGGCACCGTGCTTCATTACATTTGCTGCAACCTCGATCTTTTCCTGCCCTGACAAAAATATTACCTGAATATTTTCACCAAAACGCTGTATTTTTCTCAATACATCAATGCCGTTTAGTTTTCCGTTGAGGTAATAGTCCAGCAAGATGATGTCAGGGTTCAGATACAGTTTTTTTACGCATTCCTCGCCCGAAGAAAAAACCTTTATTTTATAGGAATGATCTGAACTGAGATCATACTTAAGGGTGCTTGCATAAACCGGATCATCTTCAACCAGGAAGATAGATATGTTTTTTTTTGATTTCATTTTCATACTCCTTTCTTATTTTACAAGATTAATAGATTAGATTAATTTCATTGCTARTATTACACCCAAGACAAAGATCAATGCACCAATGCCAATTTTGGCTGTGAGCGATCCTTTTTTTGCTTCCTTTTCCTTGATAATCTTATGTATCAACTGYTCCACTCGCATAATTGARCTATTGYCTTTTGTYACATAGTCATAAGCCCCTGCTTTCATTAACTCAACAGTCATAACCATTTCAGACTGTGCAGAGAACATGATCACCTTGCTCTCCTTATTGCATTTCCTGATTTCGCGCAGCGCGTCCAAACCCGTTTGACCGTTCCCAAGTTCATTGTCGAGATAATAGTCGAGTATGATGATAGCGGGATCCTTATCTAAATTGGTTAAGCACTCGTCTGCTGTATAATAGGAATGCACTTCAAAATTCAAATGGGAATAAGCCGGACTCCTTTCCATAGTCTTGATATGCTTTCCCAATAAGTGGTTATAGAATTTATCATCCTCAACTACAAAAATTTTTATTTTCTCAGTTGCTGTCATTTTGGTGGATTTTGTTTTGGTTGTAATTTGCTAACGCTATTTGTGTGCCATGGCATGACACTTTGCATATAGTACTGTAAATCAAATACTTAAAAAGATGATGTTCAGGATTTTTTTTCCCAGAATGGGAAATGTTTGTCGCTTTTGGGAATTTTTGCCGCTGATTATTAATAGAAAAGGGGTTTGATGAAATCGTGAATGTCATTTCAAAATCAAAGATTGGAGCAGGGTAGGAGGTTGATGAAAAAACGGTCAAAAGTCAAGGGAAAGTAATTGTAATGGGCGTGGGACATGACGGTAATGGTACCCTGGGTCATCTGCACCCACTTCTAAAAGAACGTACCCGCTATTCGAGTCTCATCTATTCACCAAAACAGTGGCAGTTTTTTAATGGGAAGCACCTATAGGGTTTACTCATATGCTAATTTCAAAAAAGACCGAAAATMTTACATGTGTTTTAGTTTGGTCAATAATGGGTTTTTCTTAGGCATCTTATTCATCAAATTTGTAGGAGATAAGTAACAATAATCCAAGCGATGAAAGCTTCAGGTGAAATCTTCGACCTGAAAGTCGGTAAATGTGATGTGTTTGCCGTAAAGCGCGTATTATTGCCATCCCTCTTCCCACAATTGTGTATCACCTTATTTTTAATATTGAGCATACAATTTTTGGCACTTGGAGTTAGCTATTATACTATTAGCAACGGAGCCTGGAATGACACAACAAGTGTATGGTCAACAAATAGTGCAACTGCCTGCTCATGCAGCCCTTCCTCTATTGTTGATGGATTTAATGTTATTATCAGGCACACCATTACAATGACCAGTAACATCCACATCAGATCTGGAAATTCATTGACGATTAATGTTAATTCTGAGCTTTCCGGCTCCTACGATATAACTGTTCTGGATGGAGATTTAAATTCCAACGGAGCAATTGGGGTTGACAAAATGCAAGTAAAACTCAATGGCAGGGCCACCTTTTTCGGGCCCGTCAACGCTGCAAGTAACTTTATATTGGAGGGTGTAGCAACAATTAATGCGGTAATTACGCTGAACGATGGCAACTTTGAAAATAAAGTCGGTGCTCTGATGTTTGTTTTTCCCAATTCTCGAATTAATATGGTAAACGGTAATGTGAGCAACGCTGGTTCAATTGACTTTGATTCYTCTTGYGTTGAGATGGACGAYGGYAATTTTRATAATTYGRMSRRTGCCCTTRTTACCGGTATCGGCTWYATTAAGCTGCTGGGTGGAAATATTACGAATARCGGAAGCTGGAGCACAGRTGTCGAYTGGTGTGCCGATGGCAGTGGTACAGGGATATCTGTTCCCGAAAATTGCAGCAGTGATAATTGTAACGCACCTTCAGTCTTGCCAATTGAATTGGTCTTTTTTAAAGGCAATTTAGAACAGGATAAAGTGATATTGACATGGCAAACCRMTWCAGANTSCAANNTARCGANAKWYTYKACNCRYTGRAASWRSSAKCRMKSRAMKTGMRCARMAMGTNTSMGCNCAKNTNGGANMMGRAATNGNANTRATNAMSKGKAGCNSGWWMYWGCAACACGGTAAAAAACTACAGATACCTGGATGAAAGCTCAGTGCTCTCCGAACCTTCAACCCTTTATTATCGCCTCAAACAAACTGATTACGATGGCAAATATCAATATTCAGATTTGGTTGCGATTGAAGTTGTCCCAAAAGCTGGTTTTTCGGTTCACCCCAATCCAGGGACCGGCCGTTTCACCGTGGAAATGTATTTCGATGAACCACAGGTAATACATCTTGAGGTATTCGACCTGCTTGGGCATAGAATTTACGCGGAAGAATCCATCCAGGCTGCAGAAAACATGCCCAGGCATATTGATTTAAGTGGTCATGCCAGAGGCATATATAACCTGCAATTGACCAATTCCAGTCTGGGCACGATGAACAAAACAATCGTTCTTCGCTAATAAGCAGCAAAGGGTTATGAGAAACCCATTGGTCTCAACGGGTTTGGACAGATAAACAGTTTGCGTCTTACTTTGTTATGTTTATTAAGCATTGGTCATATTCAATAATGGGTATATTTGGGTATGGATATAGATGATATAGACAGCATTGAGGCCAACCTCAATAAATATCCTACCGATATCAACAAGGTGTTATCTGCCATATTAGAGACGGAAATTGAAAACCAGGCAATGCTCAGTGTTATTCTCGCTGAATTATCAGAAACCGATGAGAAAACACAGGAGTTAATGGATCAGGTTAATAAAAAGAGAATAGAAAGACTTGTTGAGGTCTTTACCAGGCTCTCCGAGGATAGCAAGTAACCCTGGTTATAAGGATAATAATTGGCTGCATCGTTATGTAGCGGGTGGGGATTTATCTCTTTTCCTACCATGTGTGCCGTTAGGTGCCAGACCTCCACCTTTAGGGGTTACCGGACCGAAGAATGGGGTGAGATAATCACTCACTTCTGATCGAGATAGGCGAATAACTCAGTGGCTCTTAACACGTTAAATTAATGTTACTTTTGAAGCCTTAATCTTACACTTAACAGCTTTTATTATGAAAGAACTTTACACAAAACTTATTGATGCACCGCTGAACACCCTGGATAAGGGTGACTTATTTCAAAAAGGAATTTACTATGCCCTTGTACTCGTTGCCGGATTGGTGGTACTAGGAGGTGTTTTTGSAACTCTTTTCGGACTCTTCGGGGAGTATGGATATCTCAAGATGCTGTTCAATATGACAGGATTTCAGATAGCGCGGGGAATCGTCGCTTCACTATTTACAATAATCATATCCATTGTGACATTTGTGGCCATTGCGGCGATAATACTCAAGCGCGCCAATGATCTGAATGCAAAGCCGTACAATGGCCTGTTGCACTATCTATACAGGGAGCTGGCTCCAACGATGCTCAAGATCTATGGAGAAGTATTGGCTGTTCTTCCCATTATGATGGCGCTCACCGGTTTTATCAGTGCCTTATTTGCAGCTTATGCACATTCTGCATTGGGTCAGGCTGGTGGTGCCCTGTTCGCCGCATTGGGAATGGGCGATATGCTGGGCATGGGTATGAGTGCGGGAATGTATGTGGATGGTTTTGCAGCTTATATCAAAACGCTGGGTATGACAGGAATAGGGGGAATTCTCATCTCTGTTCTTGTTTCGTTTATGCTCTTGCTAGGAACTTATGTTGCACTCGAAGTATACAATTACCTGGTAATTCTGGTGACAAATTTCGTGAAGTTCATTCCAAGGTTTGCCTTCCCGTTATGGGTACAGCGATCTGAAAGAGGAGGAGCTGGTAACATTGATGCTAACGATCTGTAGGGTACGAATACGAATAGGTGCAAATTTACGAATGGAGGCTCTGGCCAATTTAGGTATTCAAAATAAGATTCAATCGGGTAATACACACCATACGGTTTACCTGACACTTGTAAAAATCCAAACCCGCCTGCCATTTGGTGAATGACTGACAATACTTAATTCGTCCAAGTTCGTATTGGTAACCAGCAAAATAGACATGTCTTTAATCCAAATCCACAGCTATGCCGGCGCATAAGGAACAAATACTCCGCTTTTACAGGAAATTTGTGCCCAATAAGCAAGTGGATGCGGATAAGCTCTTGAAGAAATACAAGGGCAGCGAATCGACCTTATTGGCGCAGATTTATGTCAAGTACTTATTGGCTGATGAGCGCGGTGATGGTACAGGGACACCATTTGATGAAGCGGTGGCCCGTTTATATGATCGGTATGCTCCGGATAGAAGTGGGCAAATACCAGGTCTTATAGATAAATATCAAAACCGGCAGGACAAGCTCATCGTTGGGATTGTCAATAAATATGAGTTTCGTGATGTGGATTCAACGGCTCCTGCAGCTATTTCCTATAAAACCACCTTGTCAGAGATCTATCGCAGCTCCAATCCGGAAAAACTAAGCGATGTGGATGCCTTACTCGTAAAGTACAAGGGTAAGGAGGGAGATTTGGTAAGAGCGATCAAGAGAAAGTACGGGCGCAGCGCAAGTTCTACTTCTACAGACGCATTTAAGTCCAAATTAACGGAATTGTATAAAAGACATAACCCGGATAAGATTTCGTTGATCGACAATTTAGCTGTAAAGTATAAAGACAATCAGGCAGGTGTTTTAGCTGCAATAGAAGCGAGGTATCATCCGAAAAGGAATGAGTTGGTCAATCTATATACCAAATACAATCCCGACAAGGTAAATGATGTGGACCAACTGCTGATCAAGTATAAAGGGCGGGAAGACAAACTCATTCAACAGATAAAGAGTAAATATGTGGACATAAAGACTCCTGGAGTGCCAGCAGCTCCACCATCTTTTGTTTCAACGCCAACAGCGTCTATACCGCCACCAACTCAGCAACCAACCGTTACGCCTCCAGACGTTCCACCGCCATCGCCAATACCTGTTGCCGTGCCAGAAATGCCCATATCATCCCCACCAGCACCCGTTGCTGCGGCAGAAATGCCCATATCATCCCCACCAGCACCCGTTGCTGCGGCAGAAGCGCCCATAGCATCCCCACCAGCACCCGTTGATGTGCCAGAAACGCCCGTATCATCCCCACCAGCACCTGTTGCTGCGCGATCAACACCTACAGCACCTCCACCTCCTGCACCGGCGACACCTGAGGAACCCGCAGCAAATGAGGAGGCACTTAGAGAAGCTGAAAGGCTGAAGGCACAACAGGAAGCTGAAGCTAAAAGAATTGCCCAGGATGAAGCCAATCGAAAGGCCAGGGACGAAGCTGAACGCAAAGCTGCGGCTGATCTTGCTGCAAAACAACTGGCAATTGCAGAAGAACAAAAACGCAAAGTTGCGGCCAGGAAGCAAATACCAACCAAGTCTAAAGATAAAAAGAAGAAGAGCCTTGTGCCGCTTATTGTCATCCTGGCGATCGTGGTTGTGTTGGCTGGGGGTGGAGGTGGCTACTATTATAAGTTTGGCTTTACCTTCCCGTTTTTCAGTGACAAGGCTGATGTAGAAGAGGAGGATGGTAAAGCGGCAAGCCTAAAACCGGAAAAATCAAAAACGCCTGAAGATGAGCCAGCGGAGAAGTCTGAGAAGGTTCCAGATGCGGTGGTTAGTGATGAGGGAGTAGAAAGCCCTGAAGTGGAGGGTGAGGAAGAAATCATAGACGATTCGGAGCCAGAAGAGGTGGTCGTGGCACCTGATCCGGAACCGGATATAGCTGTAGAAGTTCCGGCAAAGCCAGAACCAAAGTCCAAACCCAAACCAATTCCGAAGACGCCAACCGCCTCTAAAAACTTAAAATTCCATTTGGCAGCTGGCAGTTTCTCTATTGAACAGAACGCGCTTGCTCTTCATAGGCAGCTGAAGTCACAGGGCTATGATGCAGTATACCTGGGTAGAATAGGGGATTACTACAAAGTTTCCTACCAATCATTCAATAGCGAGTCCGACGCGAGATCTGCGCTGCAATCACTTAAGGACAAGGGTGTGAGCTCGTGGGTACTGAAACACGAGCTTAACTAGCTATTTTATTGCTGAAATCTAAGGACCTTCGTGGGTTTTAAAGGTATCCGGTTTATATTATTGGAAGTAAGTAACAGGATCTGCAATTGGGCCGTTGCAAAAGGTGGCCTRAWAGGGGTGGRTTCTGCGCCAATCATTAAAGATCCGGATTTGATTTGKGGGCTGTTCSKGGCAGTATTCAAAAAAGGGATAATTCTCTATCTTTGAGGATGCTTCGCCTGAGAAAAGGATCATTTTTTCCATGCATATTGGCAATTGTAACGTTGTTGCAGCTTTGTTGGTCAGCSCATGTATTGTCACAAAGCCCGTCACCTGGATGTGGAACAACAGCCGTTTATAAAAGCGCTTACTTTAATGCCGTTTCCTCAAAGGAGCTTCAGGTAGCATATGAAACCTATGTTCAGAACTCCCTTCACAAGTCATCTTCTGCGAAATATACCATTCCTGTGGTGGTGCATGTGGTCCACCTGGGAGGGCCGGAGAATATTTCTGATAGCCAGATAAGAAGTCAGATAACGGCCTTGAACAATGATTTTCGCAGGATACCGGGAACCAAAGGGTATGCCAGTGGTGTGGATACCGAGATTGAATTCGCCCTTGCGCAATATGATCCAGGTGGAAATATCACGACCGGCATTACCAGAGATTCTTCCGCGCTGTCCAATGTTTACTATGCGGCTGCAGATTCTACATTTTTTGCCAATGATTCGATAATGAAAACCACATTTGGATGGCCCCCTGATGAATATCTAAATGTGTGGATCGTAAGTCAAATCGACAACGGAAATATACTTGGATATGCCTTCTATCCCCCCTATATGGCTGGTTCAATATGGGCAGGGACCTATTCATATGACGGTATTGTCATCGCACAYGAATACTGGGGTACAGAGGGAACCGCCTATCCGGGGTTRGATATCGGTGCTACCGGMACGCATGAGGTGGGACATTGGCTGGGACTCTTTCACCCGTTTGAAATTACCGAGGATACATTGCCCGACGGATGYGCWTGCACYGACTGCATSACCTGTGCTGACAGGGTTTGTGACACACCRCCAACCTTTGATCCAAACTACGGATTCCCTGGACGTAGGAATTCCTGCTCGAACGATTCACCRGATGTGCCKGATCAGGTTCGCAACTATATGGATTACGCTGATGATGCACATATGGATATGTACACACAAGGACAGAAGACCAGRATGCATTTCTTCCTGGAGAATGATACATTTCGAATGAAATTACATACCCAGGCAAATCAGCAGGCYACCGGGGTAGGGGACTATGGCCCGCTAAGAGCCGRMTTTTCAGCRTCCCGGAGAGAGATTAATGCKGGTGCCACAATAGAATTTACCAGTCATGAGYTGAATGCCGCCACCGCATATTCATGGATGTTTCCGGGTGGGAATCCACTTTCATCTACTGATCCTAAGCCACTGGTAACYTATGATAACCCCGGAGTTTATAGCGCYTGGCTGCGCGTTGATAATATTGGATATGCTGATACATTGACCAAAACCGGATACATWCGTGTTGTTGACACSGTTGCCAGTTTGCCCTTTAGTGAGAATTTTGAAGGRTCGGYCTTTCCTCCTGAGGGATGGAGGATATTGGATCCGGATTCAGGAGGGGTRGATGACTATACCTGGGAGCAGAGYACTATGGTTGGTGCTTTCGGCCAGAGTGGTAAAAGTGCCTCGYTGTTGCATTTCTTGTATCATATTCCRGATCAAAAAGATGGGTTGGTTTTGCCTGCATTGGACCTTACSRGTATGCAAASTGCTGAGATGGTTTTCTCCGTCGCCTATGAGCCCAATGACAGTGCGTTTTGGCTRGATACCCTRTCGGTATTAATCTCTGTTGACCTGGGMACAACCTGGACGGAGGTGTGGAGAAAGGGAGGAGAGGATCTGGCYACCTAYAATCTTAAGGGATCATTCTTTATYCCTGATTCTACTGAATGGAGAATAGACAGTGCCGACCTATCTCAAGCTGCYGGGAACATTGCGTTGATAAAATTTGAGGCGCTGAATGGATATGGCAATAACCTCTTTTTGGATGATGTGTCTATAGAAGGCATACCACTTGGTGTTGAAGAGGAATTAGCCGGTAGTGGGCGATTCAAAGTATACCCAAATCCATTTTCGACATGGGCAACAGTGCAAATCGACCATCAGTGGCATGCAGGAGAAGAGATGCATATTAAGGTATACAATATATTGGGAAAATTGATCGAGAAGTACCCGCTAAGTAGGAATACCAATGTGTTGAAAATKWWYKMRCRRRAYWKYSKTWMWRGWATYYWWWTWWWRYWRMKKRRSACMKYRRSKGAGTTACTGGACTTTAGTAGAATAGCCATAGTTAAATGAAATGGTCATTAACCAGATTTTTGCTGGCGGGATTTATCTTGTTGTTTGTTCATAGAGCCGAAGTGCAGGACAATGCCCAGGAAGATATTCAGGCACGGCATCAGGCAGCCGAAAGGAGATAGCTAGAGGAGAAAATTGTTTATGCCAATAACTAATAAACTCTAAATACTAAACTCTAACCAATGATCAACCCCACATTGTCGAAACAAATAACAACACTGGCTTTCCTGGCTTTATTTTGTTTGGCCGCAACCAGCATCAATCCTGATGATAAGGTGAAATGGTTAACAAGAAGTGAAGCCACCAGCGATCTTGAATTCTTTCGTTATAAGTTAGAAGCCATTTCCTCTTATCAAGGTTTAAACGGATATGATTGGCTGACGGAATTGGGTGATTATGAACTGGATTTACCGGATTCTGTTACCCGGGATGAAATTGGAGCATTTTGCACGGAGCTTTTGGCGAGTATTGGGGACAGACACGCACGTTTAAGGGGGTACACGCGGCCCAATAGTCAATTTTTGCCGTTTATTGTTGCGCCCTGTGATGGCAAAGTGTTGGCATTATCCTATGAGAAATCCAGCAATAGCTATGCTCTTCTGTATCCGAAATATCCTTATTTAAAAATGCTGGACCACATGAATGTTGCGGAGATCATGGATAAAATCAACTACAGGGGAAAGTTGGCACCAAAAGAGGCTTGGTTCACAAGAGGCGTGCAGGAGTTAAAATACCTGGAGAGAAATTACCAYATCCTGAATAAGCAAATGCCCAGCGAAATTGAATTTGGGTTCAGTAATGGGAAATCAGATACACTGGTCAAGCTAAATGCCGAATCAATACAGAGCAGATTTATAACGTGGGATGAAAAGTTTTCTCGATTGGGTATTAGCGAGGAGGAGCTAAAGGATGAAGAAAAGATCCAACAACAATTTGCCCTCCTGAATGGCAATATCGGCTACATCCGGATTCCTCAAATGTATAATCCTGAGGAAGGGTCGCTCTATTACCAGGCTCTTCAAAACAATAWGCAAAAGTTCAAAGAAAGTGATGCATTGATCATTGACATCCGGAATAATAGCGGAGGCAGCAGGCATCTGATTTGGGAGCTGGCAGGTTACCTGGTTAAAGCTGATTCAATATATGTGGTTAACCTGGCCCGACAAAGAAGCAGTACTCGTTTAAAACAAGAACAAATAGAAAGCCTGAACCATCGCTATCTTTATGCATACGGCGAACTTGATAAGTCGGAACAAACTGTGGTCGATACATTTATGCGAGCCTTCAAACCACAATATGAATTGCCGGATAAGTTATTTGCACCCTATTATTATGCAATATTCAATGGGCAAAAACTAAAGAAAGGTCATCATTACTCTTATGGTAAACCTGTTTATATTCTGGTTAATGAAAAATCTTTTAGCGCTGCATCTATAATGGCAGCATGTTTCCAGGGGCTGCCCAATATTTACCTTGCAGGTGTGACCACGGATGGTTCCAGTGGAAACAGTGAGAGATTTGAATTGCGAAACGCCGGGATGACGGTTAAAATAAGYACGATGGTTTCCTTTCAAAAGAATGGCCAGATCCTGGATGGAAATGGCACGCTACCTGATATTAAATTGGAAAGAAACTTAGATCAGGTCCTTTGGCATACAGATTATCAATTGCAAAGTCTGGTTGAAAAGATAACTGCATCAGATAAATAAGGTCGGTAATCTGATGGTTTTCCCATCTTGAACCAACCCACTCTGGTTCCAGCTCATCAGGATACAAATCAAAATATGATCTTTACCTTCAGTACGGGTATGGTACCCAGTTGGTATTCATAATCCACTGCCTGGGTGGATCTGTTGTAGAATTCGTAGTATACATTGGCTCTATTCGTCACGTTTTGAATGTCCAGGGACAAKACCCATGCAAYGCYTGGATTGTTAATTCGGTATGAAACGCCCAGGTCAATCCGAAAATAGAAGGGGAGACTGGATTCATATATTTGGTCGAGRTTATCGACTTGCGAGCCGTGCAATTGTGATTGTTCCAGATCAATTGAKATCTTCCGGTTGCCACCCTTCCAAATCATCCTGCTGTTAATGCCAAATATGTTCCGATTTTGATCACCAACTATRAACTCTTTACCAGCTAATAAGTTGGTCACATAATTGGAATTGTAAATTGTATTGCGCCGTATTCCATCCCCGGCTATGTATTTTGAATCAAAGAGAGATCCGGTTATCATGAAGAAGTAATTATCAGAAAAGTACTTTTCTAAAGTGAGCTCCAGGCCATAATTGGTACCAGTACCTTTGTTGGATAGTTGCTCATCTGTATAGCCRGATCCAAAGTTCAGTGCAGAAATAAAGCTGCTGCTATCGTCAAATATGGGAACATCATATAGGTATTGGTAGTAAGTCTCCAACTTCAGGTGGAGATTCTTTGAAATAGAGAGGCTGTATCCCAAAACCACATGGAGTGATTTCATTAGGTCCAGATTTCTATTGGGTCTTGTGATCGTTCTGAGTTCTGCAACCTCAGCCATGTAGATGGATACGGCTTCAACTTTACTGTGCAATCCCACACCCAGGTTGAGCGACTGGTCAGTTCCAAATTTCCATATTGCACCGAGCCTGGGTTCTAAACTCGTGTGTCCATTCAGCATGAAATAGGAATAATGAAGTCCCATGTTGAGATCGAAATCAGCCCCGATCCTTCGCTTCCATTGCCCATAGCCCTGCACCAGGCCTGTGCGGCCAGAGCTTTTTAGCTGTACGTTCACCAGGTCCASGTCCCRGGAAGAGCTTTCAAGCACCAAATCGTAGTACAGAGCAGAATAAATCAATCCATATCGRATRGTGTTTTTGTTGTTCAGTTTGGTATTGGTCAAAATGGAGGCTCGCCAACCCGGGTAATCAAAAGCTTCTCTATGCAACATGACATCCTCATAATCATAATTGTAATAACCTCTTCGGTATTTGTTGGAGAGGTAGGATGCAGAGACAATGGATTTAATAAAGGTCTTTTGATCCTTGAATAAGTAAGTATTCGTAAAACCCAATACCCCCATAGTCTGGATTCCCTCCTCATGTACCTGGTCAGCTGAACTGTTCCACTTTGTAGGGTCTCTCTCRGCWGAGATGATTGCYTCGCTATAACCACCAAYCCCAAATAAAGAGAAGGTYCCAAGTTTTTTTGTCTTTGTGAATAGGTTTAAGGTAAGGTCCTGATATGTCGGCACTACATCACCRGCTATATTRATTCCMAGATTGTTGAGTATACCMAGTGTAGARTARCGATARTGAACCAGATACGAGGATTCTATTTTTTTGGATAGTGGGCCTTCCAGGCCAATTTCTGTACCCAGAATCCCGAACTGTGCCGTGTATTCGCGTTTGCCGGTATTGCCTTTCCGCAGCTTTAAGTCAAATATTCCAGCGACAGCATTTCCATATTCTGCCGGAAATGCACCTGTCAGGAAGTCAGAATTGGCCARTGTGTTGCTGCTCAGTATGCTGATGCCACCACCACCTGCCCCTTCACCAAATCTAAAGTGATTGGGGTTAGGTATTTCAATTCCCTCCATYCGCCAGAGCACACCTCTTGATGCATTGCCCCGAATYACAAGCTCATTCGAAAAATCSCCATCATTGTATACGCCGGCAAAAGACTGRGCCATACGTCCTGGATCTTCAAAACTTCCCGCGTAACGGCTGGTCTCATCCGTGGAAAAGACACGTGTGGAAACGTAGGACATTGAATTCAAAGGCTGGTCCTTCTCAGCGGTRATCTCCACTTCCTTAAGYGCSGTCAGCTTTTCCTTMAGRGTTATRTTGAGCACYACTTCCTTWGCTGAWCCAACRATMACCTCTTTYARAAAGCGGGTTTCATATCCCAGGTATGATATGCTAAAAGATTGCCTGCCAAGYGGAAYATTKGCAAGAGAGAAATTCCCMAKAGAATCTGATGTGCCYCCAATAAACCGTGAATCTGCCYGKCCSGCAGRYARYYCGTCAATCAATACTACTGATGCTCCCCAAAGCGGAAACTCACTATCCATATCCGTTACCTTCCCCTTYACTGTTTGGGTGAGCAGGTCAGGGGACTGGGCACAGGCTACCGAARCCAGAAGCRGGATGAGAAATGTACAGATTABATAATGCTTGTAATACATTGTTAACGAGATTAATTGCAACAAAAATAATACCCATGGAACATCGCGATAGCAGTACCGGATGAACCTGGTATTCAATTATAACTGGTATGGTTACACCTTATTGYTTTWTATATAGTTTAAAGGGNTTTAATTGCHTTTTTCGTTTAGGTTTCCAGAGGTAAATYCYTCTAAAACCACTCTYTNTATACTATACGAGATCCAGGACCCTAAGTCAGGGGAAATCGTGTATATTTTTTTGGATACTCTGGTAAAAAGGTAGTGCTCGGGTAGAAGTGGAACTTTGCATTATTTTCCTCGTATAAACGTGGCAAACTCCACCAGAATTGTACAAATAACTTCTCGTATAATCCAGGGGGGACCAGGGCAATTACTCCCTGGATTGAGCATGGTTGGGTTGCTACCAATCTCAATCAATACTTCTTACAGCTTTGGAGTGATTCATTGCCATTCTCATCTAATATCACCATAGGTTTCCATTGATGGTGTKGGCCAATGCTCTTTGATCGCTGGGTTATTGTAGCAGGAGGGTGTTGTAATAAGCAGGAGCGCAGTATACCGGGCCTAGAATTTATACGACAGTCCAATAGCAATCACCTCTTTGAATTGCGTGCGGGGGCCAGATGAATCAATTACATCATCACCATCACTGTCAATACCAATCGCGATATCATGATCGTACACCAAATGCATGGTTAAGCTAGCTGATATGTAGTCATTTACTTTCATATTGAGCAGTACTTCCCAGTTTACATCAATATTTTCCGGGCTCTCAATGTAATTGGAGAATAGATCAAGCTTCGTGGTCAGTGTAACGTTCTTCATTATGTCGTTTGAGAAAAACAACCTTAAGTATCCCCCAATCTCCATTCTCATGGTTTCACCATCAGCTGTTTTACTGCCTGTTAAGTTGTCATAAGTTGCCTCTTCAACCCCAAATGCGCCCGCATCAGCCAGGGCCTGATCCTGTACCAAGGTCAGTTTAGCGGTTAGCGGCGCTATAAATACCCCAAATTCCTTTTTGATTTTGTTCTCAAAACCCAATGCGGTAATCAGATATCCAGGAGCAAGTAAATCTGATATTTTGGTTGAGTCGTCGGGGTAATTGAATCCCTGGGTAAATTGAGTTTTGAAATTTATCAGTATTGCATAATACCATTCCCCAAATGCTTTTTTACCATACTTCGTGGTAAGATCGATCTTGTCATCGGTCTTCCACCAGGCTTTCGTATTCCCCTGTCTTAGTACGCCATATGCGATATCAATGTGATTTTCCCATAAACCTCCACCTTTGGTTTCTATAGCGTGGAAACTAACCAGGCCGGTTACAGCTATTGAACTCTGTCCGCCAGCAGCCCAGTTGGATAGGGAGGTCTGGGTTAAGTTGGTAGAGATAATACCTGCCTTGTCCCAACCTTCAATCGTATCTTTATGAATAGCCGTGAGGCCTTTCTCCTTCTCAGTATTCTGGGCATAAGTTATAGAAGAAGTAATGAGTATGGACAATGCTATAAAGAGGATACTTGTAGCGCTTTTCATCTTCCCAATCGGTCTCCGGTTGTCAAATAATAATTTAAGGCTTCTTCCCAATAAAACATGTCCGCTTGAAAATGCTCTTCGTGATCGTTCTCCAGGTAGCTGCCTCTTTCTTTGGTCAAGGGTGTGATTGTATACTCAATGCAGGCCCTCGTTTTATCCCCATCGACTCCCCTAAGTTGAATAGCTATTTTTACCAATTCTTGCCCCGGTGTAACACGGATAAATTCAATGAGGTGATTGGAATGATCATATTGAGACACCGTCCATATCGTATTTTGATCACCGTGATGTGGTGTGGAAAATATACAACCCATTTCAGCAAGCCCTGATTCAGAGTGAATCATTGTATAATCCCATCCTTCGAGATAATCAGCTTCGCGAACCGGGCAAAGCAGAGGAAATACGTCCGCAGGAGCAGCGACATAGGAATGTTCAGCCTTAAATGAAAATTGCTTCAATAGGAAGATTGAGGTCTTAGTCTATAATATTCAGTTGTTTTAGCAGCCACACGATTACCAAAGCGAATAGAAATGCCATGAAAATTGCCAAACCTATCGGTAGCAATATTATAAAAACAATCAGGAATATAATCAGCAAAATAAGAGCTGATATTCCTGTCCCAAAGGGGCCTGCACCTTTGGTTTCAGATGTTTTCTCCAGGTCCGTTCGAGTATGATTTATTGGTGAACTTGCGCTGTTTCTTCGTGAGTCCAGGAACATGCCCTTCTCAGCTGATTCATTCATTACTGCCATGAACCGATTGAGGTTCCCCGCCCGACTGAACGACGTCAGTCGTTCGGGCAGGTGTCCCTTCCTCAGTGCCCTTAATGAGGATCTGATTTCCCCAATATCCTCTTTGTTCAACCTGCCCGGCACAGCCACATTTGCAGGTTTATCCGGTGTTGTGTATTTCAGCTTCTGCTTAACCTCGATGTTCCGAACTGCAAATTCCTGCTTCTCTTGAGTGCGGTGCTTCATTTGCACGTAATATCCATCGCGATATCTCCTCTTTTCAATATTAGCTACTTTAACTGTGCTGCAAGCAGATAAAATAAACGCAGCTGCAAGAATAATGCATAGACCCGCATTGCCAGTAAGAGCTTTACAGAAGTTGGATGGCCTTCTCGYTTTCATAGGATATGGCTCTTGTAATTTGTCTTGGCTCAAAATTAAAGTTTCTTTAATACAAGATTCAATTTGACGAATTATTTTTGAGCAACAATGGCTCGATTTGTGGGTTTTTACAAAGAATAATTTTCTAATTTTATGGTCCTTTTAGGGGTTGTCTAATTATATAGCAAGAAGTCATCTTTTTGTCATCAAAAGAAAAACAAGGTTTCTGGAGGCTGGATACCAGCAAATTGGACAAAAGTCAAGCATTTAGCAACTGGAATTACCGCTCTCTTTATCCATGGATATGGAGGTACTAAATAAACAATGAAACCACTACTCAATCTATCATGAAAAGAATATTATCATTTCTTGCGCTCCTCACTTTTTCTGGATTTTCCTGGGGCCAGGCTACAACGGACAAGGCAGCTTATRTAAAATATGAGAACCCGTTCTACAAGGAGATAAAAGCYGGAATTAAGGARTACAAKAAAGTGGATAAAAAGCAACGCACTGCGTTTAAAATGGACTTTACSGGTAAAGACCTTCCAAAATCCATTGATGAGTTTGAAACGGTTTGGTGCAATGAYCCGTTATCACAGGGCAATACTGGCACATGCTGGTGTTTTGCAACCTCATCATTTTATGAAGCTGAGATCTTCAGATTGACCAAGGAAAAGGTTAAGCTATCTGAACTGTATATTGTATACTACGAATATGTCGAAAAGGCCAGGCAATACATCAATACCAGGGGAGAGTCTTTCTTTGGGGAAGGATCTGAGACGAATGCGGTTGCCCGTATGATGAAAAAGTATGGTATTGTGCAGGTCAGTGATTATTCTGGCATGATGGATGACCAGAAATTTCACGACCACAGTGGTATGTACAAGGAGATGCTTCATTACCTGAAAACACTTAAAAGGGACAATGCCTGGAATGAAGCCGAGGGTATAGCGACCATAAAGTCTATCCTTAATTATTATATCGGTGAGCCTCCGGTAATGGTGACCTGGAAAGGAAAATCACTAACACCGTTGAAATTTATGAGTGAGGTGGCCAGGCTTAAGCCAGATGATTATGTCAATTTCATGTCCCTGGTTCGCTATCCCTACTATGAGCAAGCAGAGTATGATGTGCCGGATAACTGGTGGAAGAGCAGTGACTATAACAATATTCCTCTTGACGATTTCATGAACCTGATCAACTCCGCTGTAAAAGGCGGATATAGCATTGCAATTGGCGGAGATGTTTCTGAGAGCGGGTACAGTGCGCAACACGATGTAGCAATGGTGCCATCTTATGATATACCCTCTGAATATATAGATGAGAATGCGAGACAGTTGAGGTTTGCCAATGGGTCAACTACGGATGATCATGCGATCCATATCATAGGCCACACGAAAAAGGGCRATGATACCTGGTACCTTATTAAGGACTCTGGCAGTGGTTCGAGAAACGGCAATAATAAAGGCTACTACTTTTATCATGAGGACTATATCAAGCTCAAGATCATGACCTTCACAATACATAAAGATGCAGCGAAGAGCGTATTGAAAATGATGCAGGCGGCTAAATGAGGAGCTATGGCTTGCTTTTGCTGTTTGTCTTCCTTGGGTATGAATCCTTCTCTCAGGATATATTTAAAGGTAGGGTAATCAACCATTCCACAAGGAGGCCACTTCCTTTTGCGAACATAGGTATTCTTCATGGTAACCGAGGCACTTGCGCGAATGTTAAAGGCAATTACGCTATTGATTTAAGCGGTATTAAAGATAGGGATACGTTGCTTTGTTCCCAGAGTGGTTTCCAGCCAGATACCTTTATTGTTGGCGACTTCAGAAGGAAATTCGCCACTGGTGTTGCGATCATCTTTCTTAACCCCTTACCACCACCACCTGTGAATATTATGGATTATGAAGATGACATGACCAGAAAGTTACTGGGAAGCACTTCCAATTCAAAATCAAAAACGACCAACTTCGTAAGCAACAACCTGGGAACAGAACTAGGTGTAACGATCCGGATCAAAGGTGAACCAACTTATCTTCGGGACTTGAGCTTCAATGTGGTTCGAAACGATTATGATAGTTTGCTACTTCGTGTAAATTTATACTACTTGTACCGGGGAACTCCATGGGATCTGATGCACAGTGAGGATATCATTGTTAAGGCCCACGATCATCACGGAAAAGTCTCTGTCAATTTGCTGCCCTATGAACTTATTACGGATGAGGATTTTTTCGTTTCTCTTGAATGGGTAACGCAACTTGGAGAGGCCAATAACATGGATCTTCTGTTTTCGGGGGGGCAAAGGAGTCAGTCGAATTTCTGCCGCAGAAGCAGTCAGGGCGATTGGATACAATACAAAGGATTGGGCCCTGCCATTAATGTAACAGCTATTTATTGAGCAACTYGAATACCAACCTGACGGGAGTCGTCAGAGAAATTATGCCCAGGCTTTTTTCTTGAGGATAACACCATATGCAAAACGAGTTTTACAGAATTTTTATAGAACAGGCAATTTGTCGCCTGTATAAGGAGTCACTTCCAAGGCTCTTGAAGTGCGTGCRGGAAGTCTCRGATGACCAACTGTGGTATMGKCCCAATGATAACTCRAACAGCATCGGGAATTTGGTRCTTCATTTAACWGGCAACGTAGATCAGTGGATCAATACCGGCTTGGGTGGCGATACTGACAAACGCGTTCGGCAGACTGAATTCGACGCACGTGGAAGCATTGAGCGGGGTGAAATGCTGGTTCGTTTGGATGCTGTGATGAAGAGGGCAGAGGAGGTGCTCAAAGGCCTGGAGCCAGAAAAGCTGTTAATGGTTCATGATGTTCAGGGCTATACGGAAACCGGTATCAGTATAATCATGCACGTGGTGGAACACTTTTCCTACCATGTAGGGCAAACCACCTATATTGTCAAATCGACAAAGGATATAGATACCGGATACTACTCAGGTGAAAATCTGGATATTACCAGTTGAATGTACCAGGCTATTTGGAGCTGACAACCATTCGTTTGGTTGACGTGTTTTCTCCGTCCGTTAAGGTTACCATGTACACACCTGGTCTCAGATCAGATGCCCCTAATGAGACAATATTCATTCCCCGCTCTGCGAAAATCTGTTTTGACATAACTATTGCGCCGATCATATTGTGAATTGACAATTGTACGTCTCTATAATCAGGCGTAACAAAACGAATTTCAGCTCCTGTACTTGATGGATTGGGTGTAACCGGATACACCTCAAAAGTACTTTTAGGAATTCTTTCAATACTGGTGGTTCCCGCCGAATCAACAATCAAAACGTAATCTATATCTTGTGCAGGTAAGTCTTGGTTGGGAAATGCGGGAAGTGGAAATACCGCAGGGATGTCTACATTAAGCGTAACATTCACCTCAAATGGAAAAACTCCGCCTTGGGTTGGCGTACCATCAACGATGAAGCAACCATTCGTGCCCCCGGCAGACGAACAAGAAGTAGCGCAGGTATGGGTGAGTCCTGCTGGTAAGTTCGTTACRGCATTTACCGTATTTGAATTCACGATTACCGTCATAGGAGTGGAAGGGGCACCAGGGATAAAATCTGATGGAGTAATAGTGGTGTCCGCCGGAACAATTACAGTGAAAACTTGTGCATATGCTGAGTCTTGTTTGCCCGTTGCAATTCCTGGGGCAAGGGGGAAAATTCCAGGATCTCCAGCTGCAACGACTGCTGGATCAGGCGTACACTGAGAGAGAACATTTGACGTGAGGCTTATGCAGAAAAGCGCGGTAATGAGTAATATCTTTTTCATATTTGTATGATTATAATTCAACACAAAATTAAAGATACGACAAATTATTTCAAGTAACCATGGGAGAGTTTACTAACAGGACAGTGTTTATTACCGGTGGTAGTAGAGGAATTGGTCACGCCATTGGGTTGCGATTGGCAAAGGAGGGAGCCAATATTGCAATTGCCGCAAAAACGACTGAGCCACATCCTAAATTACCCGGTACAATCTATACCGCTGCGGAAGATATGGACAAAGCTGGAGGTAAGGGCCTTCCACTGTTTGTTGATATCAGAGATGATGAGGCCGTTGACAATGCTATTGCCAAGACGGTTGAGACCTTTGGGGGAATTGATATACTCATCAACAATGCCAGTGCGATCAGTCTTACGGGCACCGAACAAACACCCATGAAGCGGTACGATTTGATGCACGATATCAATACACGTGGAACTTTTATGGTCTCTCAAAAATGTATACCCCATCTGAGGAAGGGCAATAACCCCCATATTCTAAATCTCTCACCGCCTTTGAATTTTGATAGCAGGTGGTTCTCCCCACATGTGGCCTATACCATGGCCAAGTATGGAATGAGTCTGTGTGTTTTGGGAATGGCAGAGGAGTTCAGAAAAGATGCAGTAGCAGTCAACGCACTTTGGCCGCGTACAGTAATTGCCACTGCTGCAATCAAAAACATGCCCGGTGGTGAAGCATTCACAGATAGGGCCAGAACTCCAGAGGTGGTAAGTGACGCCGCCTATTACATCTTAAAAAGGGACGGAAAGGAATGTACCGGCAATTATTTCATCGATGATGAAGTACTGAAAGAAGAAGGCGTTTCTGATTTGCTTTCGTACTCGGTAAATCCCGATGTGCACCCGTTACCGGATTTCTTTATTTAATTGGCTTGGCTTAGGGCTTTCTCGCTTTAAATGACCAGGTCAGTTTAAACCTGGCTACTTCATCACCTGTTTCGTCTGTACCTATGCTCAGGCAGGTTATAGTTTCCCCTTCACCGGATAACTTACTGCGCTCTACCGTTTCAAACATTTTAGCACCATCAGTGCAAGTAAAAGAGATAAGCCCAACAGCTTTCTTAGAGAATTCTCCTTCAATCCCCTTCACCAGCATTGCAACTGAAGGTTTTTGTCCGAAAGTAGCGGCTACTCCTAAAGCTCCCGTACTCATTTCTGCAGCCATTGCCAGACAAGCAAAATACATGGACCGAAATGGGTTTTTGGTAAGGTATTTATAAGGTATGGTTATTACACATTTTTCCATTGTGATTTCTTTCACCCTCAAACCTGCCAGATACCCCATAGGCAGATCCCGGAGTAAGAACAACCTGAATTTGAATCCGGTGGCCATTTTCATAAATGAAACTGCCTTTTTACTTAATTCCATACTATACAAATTATGAACCTGCCGTGCCTGCCTACCGTCAGGCAGGTTTGCGCGAATTTACGAATTGTAATCCCTATAGATTGGTGAATTCACGGCAATATCTGTAAAATAAACCCATTCAGTGTAAGGAAGGGGTCGTAATTACAAAGTGGGTATTAGCGTACCCGGCAGATGCTATTGACTCAATAAATAAGTGAGTATTGTCATTTATAAATTAGTGTAAGCCCTTGATTCGCTCACAAATGGTTGTTGATAAGTCCTGTGAATCAACCTGATCGCAGTGCTCCATTTGCATAGATTTGTTAAAGTTCAAGATGAAAATGAGCAGAAAAATCAACATATGGCTATTGTGCATTACGTTGGCTGTGACCGTGTCGGCGGCCGATATAAAGGACTATAGAAATCAGTTCTATTTGGCCAAGTCGTATCTGGCAAGAGGAGAAACTGAGAAGGCTCTACCAATCTATAAGGATCTCTATAAGGTAGATTCAACCAACTCCAACGTAAGCTATTTGTTGGGTGTTTGTTATACAGAGGAGAAAGAGCCGACTAAGAAATCAATTTTCCATCTGGAAAGAGGTACGGCAAATATTTCCCAGGAGTATGACCCGGGAGTACATACRGAATTAAGCGCTCCCATCTTTGCCTGGTATTATTTRACAATTGCSTATAGTCAAAATGGGCTCTGCGCAAAGGCCATGGACGCCGCMCATCAATTCAAGACGCTATATGGATCACAYAAGAATGATTTTTACACAAAGGATGCCATGCGTTGGGTTGCCAGTTGCACGAGTGACYTGCTMACTTCTGAGCCAYCAGTAGWAGWGGAAACAGTACCACTTAYRGAGMGAAAGGTGGTAACRAAAAAARTAGACTATACGACAAAAACCCCGCTATACGCTGTACAAATTGGGGCTTTTTCCAGGTTGGTGCCAATATGGAAGTTTGATAATCTGAGCAATGTAGATGCCTTTATGGACGAAGAAGGCATGATTAGATATGTAATTGGTCATCTCACATATGTATCACAGGCAAATGTGCTGCTCAAGGCTGTCTGGGAAGCTGGCTACAGAGATGCCTTTATCGTAGACATCAACTCAACCCGAAAATACCAGGGTGAAAGATATACAGAAGCAATTGTAAGTGTCGATGATGTTTCTTTTAAATCAAGGGTTTCWGGTAAAGTTGATTACAGAGTGCAGGTAGGTGCYTTTAGAGAGTCAATTCCAGAGGACCTGGTGCAGCTGTACCTGACGCTGGAGGGTATCAAAGAGAATACATCTGGTGGACTTACTTCTTTAACCGTTGGGTCCTTCTATAACTACGATGCCGCGACTGCCCAGCGTAAGATATTGTCTGAATTGGGTATACCTGGGGCATTCATAGTTGCCTATAACTATTCCAGAAAAATTCCGGTGGATGAAGCCAACCATTATCTGCAAAAATCGGTTGAGGAAGAAYTAGCCCCTGAATAGCGGTTAYAGGATACGAATTGTTCCGAATAAAAGCGTCARWGCGGTRGKGSMWYMWNATNTCAAGATACTTCRCATTGGTAGRATATTTMCTAGGATTCCGTTATTCCGTACACTACTTTTGGCRTGCTWTGGTTTTTAAGCCGTTTTCGTCGGTTTGAAATAAAAGGGAATCCGGTGTGAGTCCGGAACATTTCCCGATGCTGTAATCTCTTTAAGAGTCTGAACATCCTTAGCCACTGTCTCAAAACATATCGGGGCGGGAAGGCAGTTCAGATAGAGAAAGTCAGAAGACCTGCCACAGTGTATCCTCCTTGGCTGGAGCTTTGGAGGATGAGACAATTCAATGCTTTCGGGTAAAAAGCCAGGAATGGAATCGGGATTATTCCTTCTGCATTTTGACCCACTTAATCATGTCTACCATAAAAATTGGGCGACACGAAATTTCAAATGTTATGAAACGAGACACTATAATAAGTATGAAACAAAAACTACAGTTACTGACCATCACCGCTATCATGGTCGGATTGGCAAATTTCAGCATCGCGCAAAATTATGTGCACCAGGTTATTGTTCTAAATGAAGGTCAGCATGATTATGTAACGGGGACACAAATTACTCCGGTTTCCCTTGGTAGCTATGATGTGTTGGCAAACACATTTACTGAATTTGATGTAATCACAGATGTTAAATTTGGATCGGACGTGCTTGTGGATGGAGACTTTATCTATGTAGCAGCGGATTCCCTTTTGCTTAAGTATGACAAAAATTCATTGACATTAACCAAGTCAACCACAATTGAGGGCATTCGAAAAATAGCTGTTTGGAAAGACCAAATATTGGTTACAATTGGTGAAACGGTACCACACAATGCCTATTTCCGTGTATTTGACAAGAATACCCTTGGATTTATTTATGAATTGAACACTGTGAATGGRCCGKCYTWYTCWTCAGAAGGRGTTGTRGTKCTKAATGATACSGCGTACATCGCGGTCAGYAATTCATTTGAWTGGGGTAATTAYAAGGGGGCTATTGGCCTGGTTGATCTTAACAGYCAGGCGTATATGGCAGAGGTGGATATTATGCCTGATGGAATGAATCCGGATAACCTGATGATAAGCGGAACTACCTTRTACACCYTRAACAACAAWGACTGGKCAAGCAGCTCSATTACKGAGTTCAATACRCTGGACAGGACATTTACGACRACCAATCTGAGTGCACCATCTGGYTGYGGRGCTTCCGTTTTTGCGGATAACCGMATCATCTATCAYMGGTATGACAAYGACATRAATTGGGTSGATACCAACAATACATTGAACCTGTTCAATATTACCGATCAAAGTGTAGACACAATCTATCCCAAYCTTTTCAATGTATATGGAATGGTGGATGATCCGATCAAYAGYCAGCTATACCTGACAACGACCGATTTCGAAACGTTTGGAATGGCTTATAGGATGGATTACAGTGGTACATTGATAGATTCCTTTGCGGTCGGAGTTTCTCCCGGCAACCTCGCTCTGGATGTCAGGCAGGTAAGTTCGGTCAATGATATGTCCGGCACAGGGGAGTTTGCCGTTCATCCCAATCCTTCCTCCTCAGTTTTGTATATCGATGCCCGGGAAGTGTCGGGGGCATATGAGTTGTTGATTACTGATATTGCTGGAAGAAGCGTTTACAGTGAAGTAGTTCATCAGCCCGCTAACGGCTCTATTGATATAGAAAGTTGGTCAAATGGAGTGTACATGCTCTTCATTGATCGAACAAGGGAAGAACATCACATAAAATCATCAAATATTAAGACCAATGTCCCGTCTTCTAACCAGGGCGGGACTTAATATCCAATCAAATGCAAAACAATATAAACCTTCGATTCGGTACATTAACCATCATTGTGTTGGTTGCGGCTTTTAGCCGATTGATACCACATATTCCTAACGTTACCCCAATTGCGGCAATGGCCCTATTTGGAGGAGCCTATTTTGCGGATAAGAGAATGTCATTTCTTGTTCCCCTGGTTGCCATGTTCCTGAGCGATATTGTGCTGAGTTTCATTGCGGGTTACGAACTGTTCACCGCTATGCGTTTGGTATTGTAT
>NVRW01000092.1 GCA_002400975.1 Flavobacteriales bacterium
GCCAGGAGAAGGAAAATTGAGCGAGTGAAACGAACTCCATCCAGCTTGGAATGAGTTTCAAAAGGTGGCGAAAACCTATATGTTATCAGTCAGATAAATATCCACAAACTCCCGGATACATCCCCTACCCCCTTTTTTAGTCAWTATMAGGTCTGCRAYYTCYTTRATRYCATCRGTAGCATCGGCMGGACAAATAGAAACACCTACGGCTTCCATAACGGCTTTGTCRTTGAGGTCATCACCCATAAAAGCGATGTTTTCCATTGGGATATTCAACTCCTTACTCCACCCCAGAAGTGTTTCCAACTTAGGGTCCTGGCCCGTGTGCACGTGCTGGATGCCGAGTAAGTCAGCTCTCTGCATAATCAGGTTAACCAGAAATCCAGAACTAATTATYCCYACAAGAAATCCTTGCTTRGTCARSCGCCGGATGGCTACACCATCCCTGGTATCRAAACGCTTGAACTCATCCCCSGAATCAGCGACAAACATACCGCCATCAGACATCACACCATCTACATCCAAAACCAGAAACTTTATCTCTTTAGCCGAAACTTCAGCCATTTGCTTCAAATCGCGCTTTARYAGMAKRTCTGYKGWRAAKCYRAAATRRTCWGATATYAGRACAAKATCTTCAACCGAGGGACTTGCTGATCCGCCAATGATGCCTTCACCTCTTGCAGATAAGCCCAATTGATCCAGCGAATCTGGTGTAGCGCCATTTCTATCCAGTAGAAAAGTTATATTATCAATAAAGGTGCTCATCTTTCAGGGTGATTGCGCGAAAAGGCACTTTGGTGCAAATGCGCACCATTCGTAAAATTTCGTATTCGTGTACTTAGATTATTTTTCTACCGATCGCTTCAGCTACTCCTCTCAAACTTCCAAGCAATTCRGTAAACTGTTGATGGTCCAGTTGCTGTGAGGCATCCGACTTTGCWACCTTGGGGTTGGGATGCACCTCAATCAGCAATCCCTCTACTCCCATTGCCGTACAGGCCCTGGCCAGATCCGCAACTCCGTAGGCATAGCCCATTGCATGACTTGGATCAAGAATAATAGGCAGGTTGGTATATTCCTTTAAATAGGACACTCCGCACAGATCCAAAGTAAAGCGGGTGGCGGTTTCAAAAGTTCTAAGGCCTCTCTCACACAGAATTACATTGTCATTTCCACCAGATAAAATAAATTCAGCCATCTGCACAAACTCCTTCAATGTGGTGCCAAATCCTCGCTTGAGCAATACTGGTTTGTTGGTTTTACCGCAACGCTTTAAAATTCCATGGTCGTACATTGACTTGGCGCCTATCTGAATGATATCCGCATATTCAATGATCTCATCAATATGTGTGGAGTCCCGAACTTCCGTGATGATATTCAAACCGTATTTAGAACGCATCTTATCCAGCAACTTCAATCCTTCCAGGCCCATGCCCTGAAAACTATAGGGAGATGTACGCGGCTTATAACAACCGGCGCGCAGTGTGGAAATGCCAAGCTCCTTCATCAACTCCGCGGACTGCGTGATTTGCTCTTCGGACTCTACTGAACAGGGACCACCGATCACCATCGTGTTCTTATTACTCCCCCCTATCTTGATATCACCAATAATAACCTCTCTCGTATCCGATAAATACGCACGACTGGCCAGTTGCATGTCATTGTCAAAGAGAAAGGTCTTTTCCACAAGCTCATCATACCTGGATTCCAACTCCTTAATTCCAGAAGAGGAAATAAGCACATGACCGTCCTCCTTTATAATGGTAAAAGCGCTCAACTCATCAGCCATGGCTTTGGCCTGCTCTTCTGCTACTCCTTTCTTTAAATGAATAATCATAGCTCTCCTTTGATAAGGTTAATAAATGTCATTACCCCCGTTACCTGGTTCTCATCATTGACCACCGGCAAATAGGAAATCGGGAAGTTATACGACTTAATATGTTTGAGCATTGCTATAACTGTGCTGTCCTCCCTGATTATAGCGGGTGAACGGTTTACAAGCTGCTCAACGTCAATATTGTTCAGATCATCGATATGTTTGAGCAAGCCCTTTCTAACATCAGCATTGCTAACAATGCCCTCCAGGGTGTTGTTCTCGTCAATCAGAATTGTAAAGGCCAGCTTATACGCATCTATTGACTCCAGCAGATCCTGAAAGCTCCTTTTATCCGGACCGAGCCGGGGAGTCTCTTCCAATCCGCGCATGAAATCCTTTACCTCATAATGTGATTCCATTTCGTTGGCTTTAAGATCCAAAAGAGCGGAACCAATCTGATTGGCATTGAACAGGTAAGATCCAGATACAGCTGCATACACGCCCATATTTCTCAAAATGAAGGATACTTCCCCATTTACACCACCATCTACATGAATTTTTTTATCAGGGTATTTGTTTCTGAACTGCCGAATCTTTCTGAAATTTTCTTTGTTGAAAGTCCCGGAACTCTGGCCCGGAGTGGTCGCCATGAATAAGATAAAGGAGAAACGGTCGGCGTATTGGTCGAATACCGTGATATCTGTATCGGATGTAATGGCCAATCCGAGCTTTGCTGTTACATTGCTGGGAACGTCCAGGCCATTCGTCAGGTTTTCATACTGAAAAGTCACATATTCAACACCCTGCGCCACAATGCCATCGTAATATTTAGCGGGATCATCTGTTATAATATGCAGATCCACCGGTTTATCGCTAATTGTGCGGATGGTAGTAATATCGTCAAACACCTTTAGCTCATCGTTACAATCGACGTGAAAAAAGTCAATCTGATTTGAATCCAAATCGTGGATAACCTCTGACAACTCCCTTTTAGTATCCGAATATATTGAAGCTGATATTTTCATTTTTCATTGTCTTTCATTTACGGCATTTATATCACCCAACATCAAGGGGAAACACCATATACACGCAACGCAAAACCCGCAACAGTGTATTCAACTAAAACYCATCACAAATGTATGACTAATCCCATTTCTCACYGAACRRCWTCATTCAAATGCTTGCATATCATGAAGTCTCCTATAAGCTCCATCAGAAGCTATAAGYKCATCATGCGTTCCTTTTTCGATTATCTCCCCTTCCAGCACCACYGCAATTTCATCTGCATGCTTGATCGTTGAAAGGCGGTGAGCTATCACCAGGGATGTCCTGTTCTTCATCAGGTTAAAAATCGCCTCCTGGACCATGCGTTCGGATTCAGTATCCAAAGCAGAAGTCGCTTCGTCCAGAATCAGGAKAGGTGGATTTTTAAGTACAGCTCTCGCAATACTCAATCGCTGCCTTTGACCTCCYGATAACTTRCCCCCCATATCGCCTATATTGGTATGATAACCATCTGACATCTCTTCAATAAACCCATGTGCATTTGCAATCCTTGCGGCTTCAATTACCTGCTCATCGCTTGCATCCGGAAGCCCGAATGCGATATTGTTGAATATGGTATCATTGAAAAGGATGGAATCCTGAGTAACVACACCCATCAGCTGGCGCAGATCACGGATCTTGTAATCCTTAATTGACTTACCATCAAGAAGAATCGATCCTGACTCATGGTCGTAAAATCGTGGAAGTAAATTCGCGATTGTAGTTTTACCGCTTCCAGATTGCCCCACCAGTGCCAACGTCTTTCCCTTTGGTATTTTCAAATTGACATTCTTTAAAGTCGGTTTATCACCATAAGAGAACGAGAGGTCCACAAATTCAATCTCCTGTTCGAACTTTTCAAGATTAATTGCATCAGGTTTATCCGTTATAGTAATTTCCTCATTGAGGATAACGTCAACCCTATCCAGGGAAGCAGCTCCTTTCTGAATATTATAATATGCTGAAGCAAATGATTTTGCCGGGCCAATTACCTGGGAGAAGATCAGAATATAAGCCGTGAACAGTTCAGCACCGAGTCCGATGTCATTGTCAAGGACCAAATTACCCCCGTACCACAAAATGGTAACCATCACCATGATCCCCAAAAATTCACTTAGCGGCGAAGAAAGATCTCTCTTCCTGAGCATCTTAATAAAGATCTTCATGGTTTGATCATTCATCTGTGTGAACTTAATATTGGCCAACTTCTCAGCTGTGAATGCCTTAATAATGCGTATACCGGTCAGAGTCTCCTCAATTAATGATGTGAGCAGGCCAACTTTCTTTTGACCCGTTGCAGAGGTGCGTCGAAGGCTCTTGCCTATTCTCCCTATAATCAATCCTGTTATTGGCAATAGGATGAGCACGAAGAAGGTAAGTTGAGGGCTGATCATGAATAAAACGGATAAGAAGATGATGATTTTAATCGGGTCCTTGAATACTATTTCCAGAGAAGTCATAATGGATACCTCAATTTCGMGTATATCTGTCGTCATCCGGGCCATTAGATCTCCTTTACGGGATTCAGTGAAGTAAGACAGTGAAAGAGCTAGAATACGATCATACACATTCTTTCTAATATCCCTGACTACACCATACCGGATAGGAGACATAAAAAACATAGCCATATACCGGAAAACGTTCTTCAGGAAAAATGATAGCGCGACCAATATACAGATGAAGATCAATCCATCTACTTGCCCATCAGCTGTTAAGGTACCATCTGGAGCTATAATCTTAGTTAGGTAATAATAACCGTAATCCATGACCACACCCCCTTTGAGCTGAAATTCCGGTAATGTGGTTACGAGTGGACGAATCTTAAACAAGATGCCCAGGAGAGGAGCCACCATTGCCAGGGAGAACAGCTCAAAGATGGTAGATAGCACATTGAACACAACATTCAAAAATGCGAATCCCCGATAAGAACGTACGTAGCCCAATATTCTAAGAATGTCCTTCATCCGGAAAAAATCTGGGAAATATCTATTAAACGCCAGTATAGTTAAATGGCGTTATCTGGTTAAGCTCGTTTTTCACCTCATCACTAACGTCTAAACCCGAAATAAAGTCTGCATAAGCGGCTTCGTCCAATTGACCGTTAACCCTGGTGAGGTCCTTTAGTTTTTCATATGCATCACTAACACCTTCTCTCCTGAGGATAGTTTGGATCGCCTCCGCAATTACCACCCTGTTCTTTTCCAGATCCGCTTTGATTACGTCCTCCCTGATTACAATCTTGTTCAGTCCCTTTACCAGGGACTTGCAGGCTATTAAAGTATGAGCTATAGGTACGCCTAAATTTCTGAGAACAGTTGAATCCGTTAAATCCCTCTGTAACCTGGAGATRGGCAATTTACCAGCCAAATATTCAAGCAAGGCATTGGCCAGACTTGCATTGCCTTCGGAATTCTCAAAATCAWTYGGATTGACCTTATGTGGCATAGCKGAAGAGCCGACTTCCCCCTTAATGATCTTCTGCCCGAAATACTCCATCGATATATAGGTCCACATATCTCTGTCCAAATCGATCAATATATTGTTGATGCGCTTRATATTGTCACATATCGCAGCGAGGTTATCATAATGCTCTATCTGGGTAGTTGTTTGTGAGCGATGTAAATTAAGGGTATTATTGACAAAGTCGTTTGCGAAAGCCACCCAGTCAACATTCGGATATGCAACTACGTGTGCATTGAAATTTCCAGTTGCGCCCCCAAATTTTGCGGAGAAATTCAAGTCCTTTAAAAGAGCAAGCTGGATTTCAATTCTCTCCACAAATACCTGCAATTCCTTGCCTACCCTTGTAGGTGATGCCGGTTGTCCATGAGTCCGGGCCAGCATTGCAATTCCAGCCCATGATTTTGAATACGAAGACAATACCTCAACTACCTCATTAACAGCAGGATAATATATATTATCTAAAGCATCCCTTAATGAATATGGAACAGCTGTATTGTTCACATCCTGGGACGTTAAACCAAAGTGGACAAAGCTGGCATATTCATTCAATCCAAGCTCGTTCATACGGTGGCGGACAAAGTACTCAACGGCCTTAACGTCGTGATTGGTTTCCTTCTCTTTGTCCTTTATCCATTCCGCATCCCGTTGGGTGAAATTCTGATACATGGATCTCAGATCATCAAAGGAAGACTTAGAAACCTGGCTGAGTTGAGGCAAAGGAAGTTCCACCAGTGCGATGAAGTATTCTACTTCAACCAGCACCCTGTATTTCATCAGAGCATACTCAGAGAAATACTGATCCAGTTCAGCAGTGATCTTCCTGTATCTACCATCAATTGGTGAAATAGCTGAAAGTGGGGATAAATCCATAGTATATCTGGTATCTTGTTTTAAGAAGCTGCAAATATACGAATATGCCCTGATTAAGGCTAGCCTTCACTACAGCACAAAACCGTCTACGCTCCATTTATATTTGAGGAGCTATCGCCTGGAAACACAGCAAAAGTAAAGCCTGGACTAAACTACCTGATAAGAACCACTTTTCTGGATCTCAGGGTTTTTCCATCCCAGATCTGCAGGTTATAAGAGCCATCTGGCAATGCCTTGAGGTCTACACTTCCAGTATTGTGCAATTTAGTTTTCAGCGCAATTCTGCCTACAATATCTAAGACGGTAAT
>NVRW01000093.1 GCA_002400975.1 Flavobacteriales bacterium
ATCAGTGGGTGTAGCGGGAGGAACGGGTCCTTATCTTTACCTGTGGGATGACCTGGGAGTGAGCACCACTTCTTCTGTGTCAACACTGCCGGCAGGTACCTATAATGTGACAGTAACCGATGCCAGTGGTTGTACCGCGACAGCTGTTTCTATAATATCAGATTTAGGCGGTGCAACAGCTACTGCGGTAGTTGACAGCAATGTATCTTGTTTTTCTCTTTGTGATGGAGGAGCTACCGTGTCCTTAGTTGGTGGATCTGCACCATTTGTTTACTCATGGAATACATCGCCTGTTCAAACCAATGCAACTGCCACAGGACTCTGTGCAGGGACTTTTACCATACAGATAACCGATAATGTAGGATGTGTATCTACTGATGTGGTAGTCATTACAGAACCAGGCCTTCTGAATATAGCCATTACCTCAAGTACCAATATCGACTGTTTTGGCAACTGTAACGGTACGGCCAACACTTCCTTCTCCGGGGGATCGGCTCCCTATACCTATAGCTGGAATGATCCTGCATTGCAAACAACAGCCAATGCTACAGCACTCTGCGCAGGAACCTACGTGGTCTCTCTGACCGATGCAATGGGATGTATATCAACCGATACGGTTGTAATCACTGAACCCGCTGTACTCACTTTAAGTGTTACTGACACTGCAGTATCCTGTAATGGTGGTACGGATGGATCAATTGACCTTAGCGTAAGTGGTGGAACACCAACCTATGCTTATGCCTGGTCAAACTCAGTAACTACTCAGGACCTTGCCAACCTTGCAGCTGGTACCTATACTGTTACAGTAACCGACGCAAATGGTTGTCAGGATTCAATAAGTGTCATCATTACACAACCAGCTGTTGTAACACCATCGGTCACCGTGGTGGATGCCAACTGCGGACAATCCGACGGATCAGCCACGGCATCTACAACCGGAGGTACGGGACTCTATACCTATCTCTGGGATGACCCTGCTGCACAGACCAGTGGTACGGCCAGCGGGTTACCGGCAGGAACATATACAGTAATTGTAACAGATCAAAATGGATGTACCGGTACTGCTTCCGGTACGGTTGCAAATATTCCTGGTGGAACAGCCACAGCGGTTATTGACAACAATACATCCGGGTTTAATATCTGTGACGGACAGGCCACAGTAACAATAAGCGGAGGTACTGCACCATTTACCTACCTGTGGGATGATCCCGCTGCACAATCAACAGCTACCGCCGCCAACCTTTGTGATGGTTCTTACTGTGTAACAATTACCGATGCCAATGGATGTGTGGCAACTGATTGTATCACCATCACAGAACCCGGAGCTGTAGTACTTGTCCTGACTCCAACAGATATTCTGTGCTTTGGAGATTGTAATGGATCAATAGATCTGACAGTGTCAGGAGGCATTCAACCCTATACTTTCAGCTGGACACCAGGTGGTATGACAGCACAAAACATCACCAACCAATGTGCCGGTACCTATACGGTTACTGTAACAGACTCCAACGGCATTATCACTGCCGGATCTGCTGCGATTAATCAGCCATTGGCGGCACTGACAGCTACAGTGGCGGGAACAGACATTCTTTGCAATGGCGATTCTACCGGAACTGTAAACATGACTGTAACCGGTGGTACTGCACCCTATGTTTACCTGTGGGATGACCCAGGTGTATCAACCACTGAGGACATCGCCAATCTCCCTGTCGGAACTTATACGGCTACTGTTACCGATACCAACGGTTGTACCACAACAACTTCTTATACCGTTACAGGGCCAACAGCCATTACRCTCAACACTGCMGGCAACCCCGCCAACTGTGGTCAGCCAGATGGTGATGTAACGGTATTCCCAACTGGTGGAACAGGTGCATATACCTACAACTGGGATACTGCTCCGGTACAAACCACAGCGACAGCTACAGGGCTCGCAGCGGGAACTTATAATGTAACAGTAACCGATGCCAATGGGTGTACCCAAACGGCATCACAGGGTATCTCTGACCTTGGTGGGGGAACAGCTTCAGTTGTTACTGATATCAATGCTTCTTGTGCAGGTGCTTGTGACGGACAGCTTACTGCCAGTATCGTCGGGGGTACTGCTCCTTATACCTATAGCTGGGATGATCCCGGACTTCAGGCTACTGCTACTGCTACAGGTCTGTGTGCAGGTACTTTCAATGTAACMATAACAGACGGGGTGGGATGTATTGCCACAGCCTCCGGGGTTGTCAGCGAACCGGTAGCATTGACAGCTACAACGACCATGACTCCGGCAATCTGTAATGGTGCTTGTGATGGAACAGCTACTGCAAATCCAGCTGGTGGAACCCTGCCTTATACCTATAGCTGGGATGATCCCGGACTTCAGACTACAGCTACCGCTACCGGACTCTGTGCAACTACTTACAATGTAATTATAACAGACATCAATGGTTGCTCTGTTACCCAGGGTATAACCATCACTGAGCCGGTGGCCATCACCGTTACTACTTCATCGGTAAACTCCAAYTGCGGACAGGCCGATGGTGCAACCACTGCCAGTGCTTCTAATGGTACAGCTCCATATACCTACCTGTGGGATGATCCTGCATTACAAACCACCCAAACTGCTACAGGCCTTCTGGCCGGTGGATACATCGTTAATGTAACAGATGCAAATGGCTGTACAGGGTCTGCAACGGTTACTGTAAGTGACTCAGTCGGGCCTGCCGCTTCTATTCCGGTTCTCAACATATTCCCTGTTACCTGCCCCGGTGGAAATGATGGTGAACTAACAGTGGATGTAACCGACGGAGTTCCACCTTACACCTATCTTTGGAATGATCCGGCGGCTCAGACCAATGCTACTGCGGATAGTTTAACTGCGGGTACTTATTCGGTAATTGTAACRGATKCAAATGGCTGTATCTCAAGTGTGKCTGCTGTAATTGTTGAACCTGCTGCWTTGATTGSTRCTATTACCAACAGTACAAATTTAAGTTGTAATGCATCCTGTGACGGAACGGCCAGTGYAGGTGCAACCGGTGGAACAKCACCATAYACGTTCCTCTGGGCTGATGGKCAGACAACCGTTACAGCAACAGGGCTATGTGCTATAACCTTRGGGGTTACGGTAACAGACRMCAACGGATGCCAGGATTCTGCGGTRGTAAGCCTGACAGAGCCTGTGATTCTTTCTCTTWCYACATCAACAACCGATGTGTCGTGTTTTGGGTTTTGTGATGGAACGGCCACCAATGTTCCCGCTGGTGGAACTACTCCATACACMTACTCATGGAATGACCCCGGGGCTCAGACTACTGCTACTGCMAAYGGACTTTGCGCAGGTACTTATATCAYCCAGGTAACTGATGCCAATGGATGTGTGGTTTCYTCAACWGTAATCATATCCGAACCGATTGTATTRGGGTCCTCAATTATTCAGRCTGTCGGRGTGGATTGTTTTGGTGATTGTGATGGTATCGCAGAAGTGGATGCTACDGGTGGTACTGCTCCTTATACGTACCTGTGGTCAGATGGCCAGTCCACCCCATTGGCCATTAACTTGTGTGCCGGAACTTATACTGTGAATATTACCGATGCCAATGGGTGTACAACGGTAAATACGGTCACCATTACACAACCTGCTGCATTGACCAATGTRTTTTCAAGCACTGATGTTGACTGCAATGGCAATGCKACGGGAGTGGCRACGGCAAAYATTACWGGTGGCANCACCGCNKTWTACCTATYTGTGGGATGATCCTGGTTTCCARACCAATGCTTCGGCTACMGGGCTTGTTGCCGGTATTTATTGTGTGCAGATTACCGATGCCAATGGSTGTGTGCTCACAGAGTGTATCACAATTAATGAGCCSGTGGCAATTGCCATTGTAATTGATACWACAGGTGCCAATTGCGGACTTGCTGACGGTGCTGCTTGTGTAACAGTATCCTCTGGTATTGCTCCGTTTACCTATTTGTGGGATGATCCTTCTAATCAAACAACTCCTTGTGCTGTGGGTATTGCCTCGGGAATTTATAATATCACGGTTACTGATAATACCGGATGTACGGCTCTTGGATTGGCCGTTGTCAGTGATCTGGGTGCACCAACGCTGCTGATCTCTTCTCAGAATGAYGTCAGCTGTAACTCCGGGTGTGATGGTTTTGCAACGGTGCTGATCACCAATGGCCTTGCTCCTTATACCTATAACTGGAATGATCCCAATGCTCAGACCACTGCTCTTGCTTCGGGACTTTGTGCCGGTACTTATGTGGTAGCAATACTGGACTCCAACGGTTGTACGGGCAATATCTCTGCTGTCATTAATGAACCAACCGCACTGGGTGTGATTATATCCGGACAGACTCCGGTAACCTGTAATGGTGATTGTGATGGTACGGCTACTGGCCTGGCCTCTGGTGGTACAGCTCCATATACGTATCAGTGGAACGATAGCGGAACACAGACTACCGCCACTGCAAACGGACTGTGTGCCGGTTCTTATGGATTGACAGTAATTGATGCAAATGGGTGTACAGATACCACTTCGGTAACTATTGTGCAGCCGGATATTATTGCCCTTACCATAAGCGGTGATGATGCACATTGTGGATTGGCTGATGGTACAGCTTCGGTAACAGCCATTGGTGGCAATGGTTTGTATGGATACCTCTGGGATGATCCGGCCAGTCAGAATACAGCAACTGCCAGTAACCTGCTGGCTGGTACCTACATGGTAGTGGTGACCGATATACTGGGTTGTACACAAAGCATAAGTGTAACGATAAACGACCTGCCTGCTGGTGTGGCAACCATCTCTACTGCTATTAATGTGAGTTGTAACGGAGGCAGTGACGGAGCAGCTACTGTATCGATGTCGGGTGGTCAGGTGCCCTTTACCTACAACTGGAAYGATCCGTTGGCACAGACAAACAGTACGGCTACTGCGCTGTTGGCCGGAACTTATATTGTCAATGTAACAGACTCGTTTGGGTGTGTGGTACCGGCAACGGTGGTCATTACAGATCCTCCTGTACTTACTTTGACTACAACGGCTGATAGTGTAACCTGTAATGGTATATGTGATGGAAGTGCTTCGGTTAACGGTTTTGGTGGTACGCCACCGTTCAATTACCTGTGGGATGATCCGCTGGCCCAAACAAATGAAATGGCAACAGGATTGTGTCTGGGGTCATACACAGTCACAATTACCGATGCCARKGGTTGCTTTACCACCACAACTCAAGCTGTTGATCAGCCTCCTTCTATTGTACTTACTGAATCACACTCGGATGCAAACTGCGGACAGCCAGACGGTATTGCTACCGTTACCGTTAMCGGTGGTACATTCCCATATACCTATYTATGGTCTAATGGRGCAAMSMYAKCKTTTATCWCCAAYRTAYYYGCGGGCACATATATTGTTACCGTAACCGACATAAACGGATGCGCCGAGAATATGCCAATAACGTTATTGGATTTGGCYGGTCCAACGGTTTCAATAACTGCATCTGGAAACACGAGTTGCTATGCCGGTTGTGATGGTTTCGCTGCATCACTCGCAGCAGGTGGGACATCTCCCTATACTTACACCTGGGACGATCCTTTAGGGCAGAGCACGTCTATAGCAACTAACCTATGCGCGGGTACATATATCATAGAGATTAAAGATTCYAACAGCTGTGTTGCATCAGCGCCCATAACGATTTCACAGCCCGATTCTCTGATTTATAATCCAGGTTATTCAGATCCTATTTGCTTTAACGATTGCAATGGAAGCGTGGGAGTTTCAGTGGCCGGGGGAACAGCACCGTATTCCTATTTGTGGAATGATCCAGGTTCACAAACAACTGCAACTGCCTCGAATCTATGTTCCGGTGTTTATAATTCCGTTATCACAGATAACAATGGCTGTTTTGTATTCGCATCAATCACATTGACTGATCCTCCACCGATGACATCCAGTGTTGCGGTTACAAACGAATCCTGTCTTAACCTATGTGACGGMTCTGCAACAGCAAGCGCCAYGAATGGAACCTTACCCCTCACTTATCTCTGGGATGACCCCAATCAGCAAGGTACCTTAACAGCTGGGAGTCTCTGCGCAGGTWCGTACAGCGTAACCGTATCAGATTTGAACGGTTGTTTTGCAATTTCTTCCACTACTGTTGGATCACCACCGCTACTGGTTACCGCTATAGCATCCAGTGGCAATGTAAGTTGTTTTGGCTTTTGTGATGGATTTGCACAATCTACTACATCAGGAGGCACTCCACCTTATACCTATCTGTGGGATGATGGCCAATCCGCGGGACAGGCTATTGGTTTATGCGCTGGAGTTTACAATCTACTGGTAACCGATGCCAATGGATGTACCGCTACTACCAATGTAACGATTACTGAACCA
>NVRW01000094.1 GCA_002400975.1 Flavobacteriales bacterium
TACGTGCGCTTTACGCCCAGTAATTCCGAACAACGCTAGCCCCCTCCGTATTACCGCGGCTGCTGGCACGGAGTTAGCCGGAGCTTCTTCTGTGGGTACCGTCATTATCTTCCCCACTGAAAGAGTTTTACAACCCTAAGGCCTTCTTCACTCACGCGGCATTGCTGGATCAGGGTTTCCCCCATTGTCCAATATTCCCTACTGCTGCCTCCCGTAGGAGTCTGGTCCGTATCTCAGTACCAGTGTGGGGGATCATCCTCTCAAACCCCCTAGACATCGTAGTCTTGGTGAGCCGTTACCTCACCAACAAACTAATGTCACGCATGCCCATCTATAACCACCGGAGTTTTAGGAACCGAGAGATGCCTCTCGGAAACATTATGGGGTATTAATCCTCCTTTCGAAGGGCTATTCCCCAGTTATAGGTAGGTTGCATACGCGTTACTCACCCGTGCGCCACTCGTGTATCTCCGAAGAGACCTTACCGTTCGACTTGCATGTATTAGGCCTGCCGCTAGCGTTCATCCTGAGCCAGGATCAAACTCTCCGTTGTAAAGAATTTGATTCCTCCCTGTTTCCAGGAAGGAAAATAATTGTCTCAAGATTTGTCAATCTTAATAGAAATTGATTTTTTGCTGTATAGCAATAAATATCCCTAAAGGATATTTACCTTTTCTTGCTTCCTTCAAATCTTCAAAGAACGTTTCTAATGCGGAATTTGCATTCCTGCATCCATTTTGTATCAGAGCCCTATCAGAGTCTCTATCAAAACGGGATGCAAAGGTAATAACTTTTTGTAATGCAAGAAATATATTGGAGAAAAAATATTCTATCCAGCAGATGAGTTATCAACAAKGGCTGTTAATAAGGTCTTAACCAAGCTCYACAGGAATCACCTGTCCATTGAACTCATRCATGCCTTTTAGCGCAAATTCGGCAATATACTGAGCCATCTCTKYAGCTTGTACCGGAGCCTCATAKCCCGGRAAGGCCTTGGTCAGCATTTCTGTTTGAACCRCTCCAAGGGCCAGACAATTGACCGAAATATGCTTCTCAAGAAACTCCTCRGCCATACATTCTGATAGTGTTGCAACTGCTCCCTTRCTTGCACTATACGCRGAAAGGCCCACAAATTTCTTACTTTGATGATAACCTCCCATGCTCCCAATATTCACTATATGTGAAGGCCGGTCACCACCCATAAGGGGTAATAAGATCTGTGTCAGCTTGACAATTGAAAATAAGTTGACACCAAACACCTGCTCAAGATCCTCTTCCYTTAAATCTTCAAACGGCATGTTCACCAAATAGCCCGCATTGTTTATAAGGACGTCTACCCTTTCAATATGTTCTGCTATTGCTTTCTTTAGTTCAGCCTCATATCTTTCCGCTGTCCCAGWYARRTCAAAGRCAATCGGRATAATGTTGCCTGCCCCAGCTTGTCCGGCAAGTTGTTCCAGCTTCGCACCATCCCTTGATATGGCTATGACCTTATTGCCCTTATCATTGGCCATGAGCTTAGCAGTGGCGTAACCAATACCCTTACTGGCMCCTGTAACTATAATATTCATGGARGAGAATTAAAGTGCCTCGTCGTAATCAACGGTGATGGTAGGCGTAAGTGGAAATGCCTGACAGGTTAAGATGTACCCTTCMTCTACTTCACCGTCAGTCAAYGCAGAATTAATCTTCATGCCCGCTTTGCCTTCCGTAACCTTGGCACGACAGGTGCTGCACATACCWCCCCTACAAGAATAGGGYGCGTCKATGCCGGCATCCWAAGCCACCTGTAATACCACATCACCTTTATTAATAGTTGCTGCGTACTCATCCCCGTCAAGAATGATAGTCGCCTCACATGACGYAATWCCTTCTGAARCCCCATCAACCTGCTCTACTTCAGGTTCTACAGGCTCAGGATCAGAGGTAAATATCTCCACGTGGATAGCATCCTTATTGATATCCGTAGAATCCAAATAAGACAAAACACTGTCCTTCATTCCCGTCGGACCGCAGATAAAGTACTCACTATCAGAATCCGTATCKACAAACAGCTCCATTAACTCACCGATCTTCTCTGGCGTCATAATACCCAGGGTCAATGGGTCGACCTCTTCAACAGGTTTTTCCAGAATATACTGAATCCTCAACCGGTCAATATATTTGGATTGTATTGCATCCAGCTCGCTCTTAAATATCACAGCAGATTCTGTCAGGCTGCCATACAACAACACGACTTTGCTGTTCGGTTCCGTTTGCAATACTGTTTTTAGGATCGAAAGCATGGGCGTGATACCACTTCCTCCAGCGAACAGAATGTAGTTCTTGACGTTCGATACATTAAGGTCAGAATAAAAGTTCCCCATTGGCGTCAATACGGTGAGRTCATCACCCTGCCGAAGCTCATCATTGATCCAATTCGAGGCCCGACCATCAACTACGCGCTTGACCGCCACACGCAGACTCCCATTCCCAGGACTGGAGCATATAGAATAACACCGGCGCAGTTCTTCTCCATYGACATCCAACTTCAAKGTAATGTATTGCCCGTGTATAAAGTGAAAGTCCCCCTTAATCGTTTCCGGAATATCAAATTCAATTGAGACACAGTCACTCGTCTCCTTCCGCACGTCCTTAACTCTTAACTGATGAAATGCCGCCATTGGTTTCTGATTATCGAKCCTACCTAACSGTAGGCAGGCGCAAAAATAGGAATTTGGCACCATATACGATTCAACAGTTTGAGAGAATATRTTCCCCGTTAATAAGCGTCGTTCCATTGYCAATTGATGCCAGATGCTGTAGGCTGGATACTAAATCYATTACCCGGACCATGCAACATCTATCTCCAAACCATCCCGAAAAYTGATTAARCCTCGCGTCAAACCWGCTTTAGCAAAGGCAAAAATTATTGAATCAGAATTTATAAATTTGTACGCNCCCCCGTTAACAAGGGCRKGGCTATCAAATTACTGAACGGCCAAAGAGACAATCATGAGCGAAGAAGAAAACAAAGACAATACACAGTGGCCTCTGTGGGAAGTATTCATTCAGGGAAAACCCGGACTGGCCCACAAACATGTAGGAAGCGTTCACGCAGCAGATAGGGAATTTGCGCTTCAGAATGCCAGAGATCTCTATACCCGACGCAATGAAGGTACAAGCATTTGGGTTGTTCCTGCAGACGCAATATCAGCATCAAATCCAGATGAGAATGAAGAGTTCTTCGATCCGGCTAACGACAAGGTCTATCGTCATCCTACATTTTATACCGTTCCAGAGGGCGTSAGTCATATTTAATTTATAAAACGTGGAAAACGCTCTATTCAACTATTGCCTTTGGCTGGGAGACAGCAGTCTTATTTTGGGACACCGTCTCTCTGAATGGACCGGACACGGGCCCATACTGGAAGAAGATATTGCCATGACCAATATTGGATTGGACCTTGTTGGACAGGCTTCTGCTCTATTAACCCTGGCAGGAGAAATTGAAGGCAAAGGACGGTCGGAAGACGATCTGGCATATAAACGTGATTTGAAGGAATTCAAAAACGCCCTGCTGGTGGAGCAAGTAAATGGTGACTTCGGAAAAACAATGATGAGGCAATATCTCTTCGATGTATTTCATTTTTATTTAATGCAAGGACTGGTGAACAGCAAGGATGAAAGGCTGGCTGGTATAGCAGCAAAGTCACTTAAAGAAATCAAGTATCATAAGCGGCACAGCGCTGAGTGGATTAAGCGACTTGGCGATGGCACTGAAGAGAGYYATGAAAGAGTGCAAAATTCATTGGATGAATTGTGGATGTTCACCAATGACTTATTTCTTAGCATTGATGGTGACAAGGAACTCCWGGAAAAGGGYATGGTACCAGATATTCATGAGATAGAGAAAAGTTGGGAARGGGAAGTTTCGGAGCTRCTAGAGGAAGCAACCTTAAAGATCCCGGAGGAGGTATTTATGATGAAAGGAGCCAGAAATGGAATCCATTCGGAACATCTTGGATACTTACTTGCTGAAATGCAGTTTCTCCCAAGGGCCTATCCYGATGCGAAGTGGTAAAACTTCCRACCTGTCTGCCATACCSGCCTGCGAYAGATAAACSAGCAGGCCCGTTTTTGATTGGGTACTTTGTTTATTCCTCCAGGAAAAAAGAAGAGTTTGGCAAATAAGACAAATATCACGGAAAAGGAGATATGGAARCACTTAAGTGAAGTGTACGATCCCGAGGTTCCTGTTCTTACCATCATCGATYTGGGAATTGTCAGAGACATTCAAATTGTTGAGGATTYGGTGAAAGTTATTATTACACCAACATACAGTGGTTGTCCRGCTATGAATATTATTGAGCAGGACATCAMCAGCAAGTTGAAAGAGAAGGGAATTGGTAATTTCACTRTTGAAACGGTGCTCTCACCGGCGTGGACTACCGAATGGATGTCGGAAGAGGGAAAAACCAAATTGAAGGAATATGGAATTGCCCCACCCAATAATGGAGGCTCGGGAAGTGGAAAACCCAAGGAATGTCCCAATTGCGGATCAGCTGAAACRRTGTTGAAAAGYGAATTTGGCTCSACAGCTTGTAAGGCMTTATACGTGTGTGAATCATGTAAAGAGCCTTTCGATTACTTTAAATGTCATTAAATCAAAACCATGGATTACACGCATATAATATTTTCARTAGAAAACGGCGTTGGCAAGATTSTRCTGAATCGCCCGGATGTACTCAACAGTTTTAACCAGCGAATGGCAGCTGAAGTTCAAGATGCGCTGGACCAATGTGCTAGCGACAAGTCGATAAGGGCGGTGCTGTTATCAGGCATGGGTCGTGGATTTTGTGCAGGGCAAGATCTCGAGGAGGCCATGGGAGCGGATGTCAGGATCGAAGATATTGTGCGAAAGACCTATAACCCCATGGTTAACAAAATTCGCAGTATTGAAAAACCTGTTGTGTGTGCGGTAAACGGAGTCGCYGCCGGAGCAGGAGCAAATATTGCCTTTGGATGTGATTTAACCATAGCTGGGAAAAGTGCRAAATTCATMCAGTCATTCATYAAAATTGGGTTGATCCCCGATAGTGGYGGAACTTATATCYTGCCCCGACTTGTTGGMATGCAAAGGGCAGCTGCGATGACCATGCTGGGMGAYAAAATGATGGCAGATGWTGCTAAAAGTCTTGGATTGATTTATCAGGTAGTTGARGATGAGGAATTAATGACGGTAGCAACTGCGCTTGCAGAAAGGCTGGCTCAGATGCCAACCAAAGGATTGGGCTTGACAAAAMGAGGSCTTAATCATGGGCTGAARGTTGATTTGCCTGCTCARYTRGAGTTTGAAGCRGARATMCARGCRGAAGCRGCKRRCAGYMMTGAYTATAAAGAAGGKGTKARWGCMTTTCTRGAAAAGAGAGMACCTGAATTTACGGGTAGTTGAAAAGTTAATGGGTTAATAGGTTAATTTGGCTRGGCGTGAAAGAACTTTTAGAGAAGTTATTRGTGATAGTATTAAATAGTTAATTCGGCCGTGTGGTGAATGGATTTGAGGATTTAGAAGCCTGGAAGGAAGCGAGAAAACTTAGAATTGCCGTCTCCGCTATATGTCATGGGTTTCCATCAGAGGAAAAGTTTAGACTCAAAGATCAGTTATTAAGATCCGCCAGGTCGATAACAGCCAATATCGCCGAAGGCCATGGCCGATTCCATTATCAGGAGAATATACAATTCTGTCGACAGGCCCGCGGATCATTAAGTGAGACATTGGATCACCTGATTTGCGCGTGCGATGAAGCGTATATCAATGCGAATCAACTTGCAGGCATCCGAAAGCATTATGAACATATTCTGCGCCTGATAAATGGTTACATTAGGTATCTCAAGAAACGCAAAGCTGAAGCAGCCTCCATTAAACCAATAGATTAATTAATAAACTCATCAAAGTATCAACCAATTAACAAATCAACCTATCAACAAGTTAACCAACATAGGTATTATAGGCGCCGGAGCCATGGGTTCTGGAATAGCCCAGGTGGCCGCCACGGCAGGAAATAACGTTATTCTTTACGATGCCAATAAGGAAGCACAAGAAGGAGCCGAAGCTTTGATCGTAAAAATGCTGGCTAAGCTTGAAGAAAAGGGTAAGCTTCAAGAGTCGGCGGCATCCATCTGCGAAAGGATTTCCTATGCGCATGATATAGATGAATTTAAGTCATGCGAACTCATTATAGAAGCAATTGTAGAGAATTTGCAGATTAAGAAGAATGTCTTTGAGGAAGTTGAATCTATTGTAAGCAATTCCTGTATTCTTGCAAGTAATACTTCATCATTATCAATAGCATCCATTGCCGCCGCTTGTAAGAATCCCGGGCGCGTTATAGGTATTCACTTCTTTAATCCAGCT
>NVRW01000095.1 GCA_002400975.1 Flavobacteriales bacterium
AGAAGGTCCCAAGGGTTGGGCTGTTCGCCCATTAAAGTGGCACGCGAGCTGGGTTCAGAACGTCGCGAGACAGTTCGGTCCCTATCTGTTGTGGGCGTTGGAAATTTGAGAGGATCTGACTCTAGTACGAGAGGACCGAGTTGGACAAACCTCTAGTGTACCTGTTGTAGTGCCAACTGCACCGCAGGGTAGCTATGTTTGGATGAGATAAGCACTGAAAGCATCTAAGTGCGAAACTCGCCTCAAGATGAGATTTCCTTTAAGGGTCGTTGAAGACTACGACGTTGATAGGCTGCAGGTGTAAAGACAGTAATGTCAAAGCCGAGCAGTACTAATTACCCGTAAGCTTTCTATCAATTCATATTTTATTAGCATGAATTGCGATTATTAAACCTGAAAATGTTCTCTTTTGATGTCATATTATAGCTCCAGGCTCTGATTTAATCAGGGTGAATGAGTTTAAACTTTATGGTGACTATTGCGATAGGGTCCACCTCTTCCCATTCCGAACAGAGAAGTTAAGCCTATCAGCGCAGATGGTACTGCTGTAACTGGCGGGAGAGTATGTCGTCGCCAATTTTAAGAGCCCCAATCGTAAGGTTGGGGCTTTTTTATTGSGTTAATGGGTGGAGAGCCAGGACGAAGCGAAGCTTGTCCTGATGCTGACCTTGCGTCAGCATATGTCGCCCGCCCGTGCCGGTACGGACGGGTCGCCAATTTTTAAGCCATGAAGTTACGCGCAAGCGCATACTTCAGGGTTTTTTTATTGACAATTTGCCAAAGATTCTAACGTTGGGGCATGTATCTTTGCCCTTTTAATTTCMCTRNATGTGAGTAGGATTKRCCACMGTYTTATAGCRATTGTATTAATTTKCATTTTCAGTGATTCTTCMGYTGCTGAKGTGGATTCCATYGCTRTCCCTTCYAATGTCGATACTTCAAGAATCAARATMTTYYCGGCACAWGRACTYAATACGCCCTATCAAAATATCCTKCACTATGATTTTGAGGTGAATGGCTTCCAGCAATATCGYGCGACGAACAATTTGCTAAGGACATTTAATCCCAAYYATTATYTRTCTGGAAATAGYAATCCCAGAACTTCATCAGCRCTCGCGGACTTAGGAACAATAGGCAGCCCTGCCCGATCCATGATTTATSAKRTYMGCAYCCGYCCYGGTGTTGACTTYGGCTTTCACAGTTATGATCACCTSAAATTTAAYSCTGAGCAAACRCTTTACTACAACCTGARATCCCCGCTCACSGATATTTATTACTCAGTTGGGGCAAARGAGGARCAGTTTTTTTCGGTATTRCATACACAAAATGTCAACAAGTTAATTAACACTGGATTTATATACCAAAGGGGAGGGACTTTGGGRTCCTATGCCCGRCARGTGTCCAAYAGGGTSAATTTCAAGGGCTTCACCTCTRTCAACTCTAAAAACCARCGCTATCACCTGAACGCCCAGGYTATTTGGAACGAGTTGGRGAATGACCAGAGTGGCGGSATTACYGAGGATACCTTATTTGAAGATTCCATCAGCATTACGAGGCTTGACTTGCCCGTAAAWTTAAMTACAGCTRTCAGTGCSGAGAACCAACAGGTGTACSGGCTCAATCAACGYTATGACTTTGGAAATTCATATGAGGTGCAGCTGAACGACAGCGTTGCGGAAACTAAATTTGAAGGYAAGTTTCGTTTGTATCACGCTGCTYTATACGATAAAGGACAYATCCGTTAYTCRGATYYAGGWCCRGATACSGGATTTTACGGCAATATAYTGCTGGACTCGTTTCGCACAGATAATCACGTCAGTTGGAGCATATTTACGAATACACTTGGGATTGTCACACTCGATCATAGCCCAATGAAAAGAAATCAGCTCAATTTTGGAATTGCYGGTAYACATGAATATATTATTTACAATCGCCTGGAGRAGGAGACAATTACCTATAATGGTATACTTMAAGGTTTTTTAAGTAACAGCACYCATGCCAGATTTCAYTGGAAAGTAGGTGGKGATTATATYCTCCAGGGCATTAATGCATCTGACTATAGGTGGGAATTAAAAGTGAAATATGGCAATAAGAAAAACACGCAATACCTGGATTACKCYGTGTCGGTTCAGCAACGTGCTCCATCCATGATACACARTTATTATGAGGGRAATCACTATASGTGGMAAAACAATTTTTCCAAACAGCACAACGCRACAGCCTTATTGCAGTATACGTTCATTGCCCACAATGCGCGCATTGGAGTTCGKGGTGATATCATTGGCAGGTATATGTATTATGATGAGGAYGGCATTTCCAGGCAGGATACAAACGAAGTTGCCGTATATTCCGGGTTTATTGCGAAAGACTTTAACTGGAAGCACTTTTCATTCAAGAATAGATTACAGTATCAGGTGGTGTCTGACTCCGCCACACTTCGATTGCCAAARTTTATTTCCAGTCATTCGGCYTATTATCACAATCATTTGTTTAAAAAGGCACTGTATATGCAAATCGGGATYGATCTSTTYTTCAATACCAGTTATTATGCGGAKACATATGTTCCYTCTACSCATCAATTTAATAKACAGTCGTCAAAAAAGATCGGYAACTAYCCCTACCTSGATCTATTTGTGAATTTTAAAATTAACCAGGCAAAGTTCTTTGTGAAGTTGGCCCACATTAATCAAGGGTTCCTRAGTAATACATATTACCTGGTGCCGCATTATCCACAAAATGACAGGGCCATTATTGCGGGAATCTCCTGGCGGTTTTATGATTAACAGGTTTTGTCAAATTTGATGAACCTGATCTGGATGAGAGAATCTGGTGAAGCGTTCGAGAAAATGTGCGGTATTCCTTTTGAGCATATTTCTGTGCCGATTTAGTCGAGGATCGCACCAAACCAATTGCAGCTACAGGGGCTCAAACATTCAACCAGTAGATCAATTTAATAACTAAGGCCCTGTTCTTTATATTGAACTGGGGTGGTAGATAGTTTTCCGTGTACACCACGTATAAATCCGACATTGGTTTGAATCGCCATTGAAGTCGGGAGTTGATATTTACATTTTCCTGTTGTGTATTGTATTGGATGAATGTGGTAAAGAAAAGACTCTTGGTAAATGACAATTCTACCTTGGGACCAATTAGTGTAAGGGATGCATTCTCGTATGGATAGGGTAGGAGGATCTCATCCCGCGTAATATCCAATGAAAAAATACCCCAAGGCTGTTTCCTAAAACCATAGGTGCCTTGATAGGATGCTTTAGTTCCGTTAAAGAATGAGCCGTACTGAAATGTAAGCTCAAAGAATCCTTTTGCCCTGCGGTCAGATTCGAAATTTACCAGGAAATTCTGATAGCGATAGGCTCCTACAGGAAGCGGTAACCCGCCCGTTCTTGCAATATCCGTGGCAAAAGGCAGGACTATATAATTGTCAAAGAATTCCACCCTGAATTCAGTTGAGTTCTTCATTTCCACCCCATACTCCAGCTTAAGTAGATGCTCCGTACTGTTAAAATCGCTATCAAAGTAATTGCTGAAATACAATTGCGGACCGTGGAAATTAATCTTCCCTGATTTGGGATAAAATTTATATCCAAACATCGGTTCCCAACGCCAATAGGCCCGGCGAACCAATTTATTTGTAGATGCGTCATATAATTGGTTTCTWGGCACAAAWCCCACYTCAGCAACGTAGTTCTCCCCAACATATTCATGGTTCCACATGGCAAACACTTTCTCTGAGTTGTGCATTAGCCAGCTGCCATGTGTAAAATTGTCGTTGTAATTTTCCGGAGAGAAAGCTTCGTGATAGAATACCTTTCCCATCCACTCATTGCTTTTACTTGCAAAGACAAAGTCAAGACCCAGTATCCGATTATAATCTGTTGAAACTGGTTCGGTATTGTCAAAAGCCTGGCGGTTTACCATGATCGCCTTGATGTTGGATCTCCCAAACAGGCGTTGTTCAAATACCGCTACGGAGTAGTTCTGACTTTTTACAAACTCRCTGGTGGTGTCAGAAGTTGGAAAGCTAATACCCTCSGTTTGTAGGCTCATCAGTCCCATCCTCAGTTTATTGTTGACCTTGCCGCTCAACCTGGCACCCGCCAATATTGGCACCACCCTTCCCTGATTAAGGCCTATGTTTCGGGAAAAGAATGGTCGAATTTGTCGAAAGCCAAACTGTGAAAATAAGTCCGAGTTCTCGATAAAAAACTGTCTCTTTTCTGGAAAGAACAAGCTAAATCGGGTGAGATTTACAATCTGTCTGTCCACCTCCACYTGGGAAAAATCGGGGTTAATAGTAATATCCAGGTTCAAAGATGAGGTGACAGCTATTTTAGCATCCATGCCGCCATTCCCGGATACTTCGCGCCCTTCATTTAATTGATAGTCTTGATTTACACCACCAATTACATAGGGAATGATCGCTATATTGGTTCCAGGTTTTTTAGGTGCTGTTTCAAACARCAWGGTGCCGGTAAAGGCWGTRGAACCYARATTGAAATTTCKTGGAACGGMYGCCCAGGACGACTTCTCATTTCGTTTAAGATCAATGCGGGCAAAATTGACACTCCACTTTGGATTGTTGTTGCTGAAGCGCAGKGTTTTAAGYGGAATAGCAAYTTCCACRACCCATCTRTCATCCAGTCGYTTAACTACCGARCGCCATTTATTRTCCCAACYCCGGGAAGATCCRAAAAACCCACCTCCTTCRATTAATCCTTCASCTTGCACYCCSAGRGGATTYACCGCAAACGTAAATCCGTTAATCTTATCATTAAAGGGGTCAATTATAACAACGAACGCATCATTTAACTTGGGATCAAAATCTCTCTTCAATGATTGAATAACATAATCACCCGGCAGTTCATCGTAACAGGTGGCAGCAATGTAAATATTGAGATCATCGTAGGTGACCTTTACTTCCGTTTTCGTAAGTCCGTATGAAGTGTCTGCTGGAAAATTCTGAAAAAAATCACCAGCTATTTCTGCGCTCGCCCAATCTGACTCGTCCAGATTGCCATCAACCAGAATTGTTCCGGTTACCTTCTTAATATTGAGGGTAGGCTGATCCTTTGTCTCAGCCAATATGCTGTTRCACMAMAGTGTTAATAATAAGTATAMGGCTAGCTTYTTCAATCCNCCCTGTATCTGGTAGGCAAAGATAGGAAAATGAATKRAATGGTCTGGATATTAAGAMAASTKGCCSNGGAGGTAAGTKGYTAGGRCTTTCCCTTTTTCAAAGATTCRTATTTGACCTTGAGTTCCGCAATTTCATTCTTCATAATCTGMAGATCTTCGTATAGYGTTGCMATGTCGTTAACAGKTYCCGKGTTTCCTGTATTTGCTTCSGCTTCAGTGTAAAGAGAGAAGAAATCGTAGTCCAGGGCTTCCGAKATYTTCTTYAGCTGACCCGTATTAATTGTTCTGCGATTATAGATGCCATAAATGTTCTGCTTGGACGTATTGATAAGCTTTCCCAGCTCGGTGGCTCCCATACGCAATTCAATAGCCCTTGCTTTGATGCGTTCTCCAATATGCAACTCTTCCATGTTGCAAAGATTGAAAAGAGATTGGGCAAAATATGTCTGGRAGGGTACATATTTTAYAAACAAAAGGTAATAAATACTTTACTTTAAGGCAATTATTTATTATTTTGCTAAATACTTTACTTGTCAAATATCTAAAATTAATTAAAGTGGATCAAGAACTTCGGTATAAGTGTCTGGTCTGTGGGCGCAAGATTTTCCAGAAAAGGGCCAGACATAATTGCAATGGTATTTACATCAATCCCGGTAAATGGAGAATGTTCAYGACAAATCAAACCAGRAYCTATTTTATTGGATAGGCRGTGCWGATCTTACCCCTATTTGTCCAATTGTCACCGGCCGTTCTCACTATATTTAATACAACATGCCGGTCCTGCTGTTACCTTATAACCATATCCCCTAATGCCCGTCACAGAACCTAAACCGACACCACCCGCTTTAAATGATTWWMNAACAGCCTTACCTCACCATAGRTAAACTGATCTTYCCAATTCATTCCCAATCKGTSACARGGCATGGTCRCCGKGYKTTGKAATSGCGTTTTWATKSYTNGGGATCCYTTCATCAGTKCCCAACTSAGCAATCSATCTNATTTAACCCNTCAAAWTWGRAWNGGGTAAGAAAATAGAATYCCCCACYCRGYAAGGAGTACGAAATTCAGGTTTTCTGCTTCTTCTTCTTCGCTGCRGGAAAAAGTACGTTGTTCAATATCAATCTGTATCCCGGAGAATTGGGGTGTAAATTCAGGTCTGTAGGTGG
>NVRW01000096.1 GCA_002400975.1 Flavobacteriales bacterium
TGCAATAGAATCAGAACGCCTTAATATTGAACTAAAACAGCTAAACATAGTTAAGCTTGTGGAACAAATTGTCAAAAATTTTGAGCGTGAAGCCACTAAGAAAGAGCTGACAGTACATTTTTCACCTCCTGCTGCCCCTTATTATGTGAAGGCAGACGAGAATTATCTTACCCAGGTATATGAGAACTTATTGTCCAATGCAGTAAAGTTTTCACCGAAAGGTAAAAACATCTATGTAACAATAGAACAGAGAGGTGATAAAATACGAACTATTGTCAGGGATGAGGGCCCTGGAATAGGTAAAAAAGACATGAAGAAACTATTTGGTAAATTTCAAAAGTTGAGCGCCAAGCCTACAGGTGGAGAACTATCCACCGGATTGGGTTTGTCGATTGTAAAAAAATATATTGAAGCGATGCATGGTAAGGTTTGGTGTGAAAGTGAGTTAGATAAGGGAGCAAGTTTTATTGTTGAACTTGTTAGAGTTTCAAATAGTATAAACAAAAAATAGTAATATTAAGATGCAATAGCGTTTACTGAATATTTCAAGAGTCCTAAATGCCATAGCCTATGGAATTATTGACAGAAAATGATTTTGAAGCCCTTTTTTGTAAAGACAATGGAGAAGCAGTCAACTCTTCACTTGTTAAGATTCTCAAGGATGACCATCCTACGCTGGAGCAAGTGGCACGCTTAAATAACGAGTACGAGATAACCAACTCTCTGAATATTGCCGGTATATGTAAAGCCACTAAAAAGACCCGAATAGACAACAAGGAAGCACTGCTGTTTGAGCATTTTAAGGGAAGCACCTTAAAAGAGCTCTTTGTGGAGAACCGGAAAAGCTTAAAGGATTTTTTAAAAGTTGCCATCCAAATATCCGAGGTGCTGGGAGAATTGCATCAGCACAATATCATCCACAAGGATATTAACAGCAACACGATCCTGGTGGCTCCGGATGACTCAGCTGTCAAGATCATAGATTTCAGCATCTCTACAAAGATCAGTTTAAAGACGCCTCATTTGGGCAATCCCGATAAACTGGAGGGAACACTTGCCTATATTTCACCTGAGCAAACGGGCAGGATGAACCGCATGGTGGACCATCGAACAGATTTGTATTCACTGGGTGTAACTTTTTATGAGATACTGACCGGCACATTGCCCTTCTCTTCTTCGGATTCGATGGAATTGGTGCACAGCCACCTGGCTAAAACCCCGGAAAGACCGGAAAAGAGATCCCTTGAAATACCAGTCATTGTATCTGATATAGTCATGAAACTACTCAACAAAAATGCAGAAGACCGCTACAGTTCAGCCTGGGGACTAAAAGATGACCTGGAAGAATGCCTGGACCAGTTGAATAAAACAGGTGCTATAGAACGCTTTCCCCTGGGAAGCAAAGATTATTCATTTCAGTTCAAGGTGCCCGAGAAGCTCTATGGCCGGGAAATGGAGTTGAAAGAACTGATGAGTGCCTTTGAAAGAGTCGCCAGCGGAAGCACAGAGATGATGTTGGTTGCGGGATACTCGGGCGTGGGCAAGTCCGCATTGATCAATGAAATACAAAAACCGATCACCGAAAAAAGAGGTCATTTTATTTCCGGAAAGTTTGATCAATTTCAAAGAGCAGTACCCTACTATGCGATCGTTCAGTCATTCAAGGAGTTTGTTAAACTTTTATTGACTGAAGATGAAGTACACTTGAAACGATGGCAAGAGACTATTCAGGAGGCAGTAGGTGGGGTAGGTAGAGTATTAACCGATGTAATACCCAATTTAGAATTGATCCTGGGCCAGCAGCCAGAGGTACCGGAGTTGGGTGGGATAGAGTCGCAAAACCGGTTTACCTATGTATTCCGCAACCTGCTGAAGTCTATAGCTACTGCAAATCATCCCCTGGTACTGTTTATCGATGATCTCCAATGGGCTGATAGCGCCTCATTGAACCTGATCAAGTCACTAATGACTGATAAGGAGATACAATACGTTTTATTTATAGGGGCTTATAGAAACAATGAAGTAACCCCCTCCCACCCGTCTATGCTTACGGTAAAGGAGATCGGCGATGAAGGCGGTATTATACATAACATTGAATTGCCYAAYCTCTCCCTGGRAAACATCWATCWGTTGAYCTCWGATGCCCTATCCACTGATATGGTAACCTCAATGCCYTTGTCAGAACTGGTATATGAAAARACCCAYGGCAATCCATTTTTTGTAAATCAATTTTTAMRGTCRYTGTACGAGARCGGTTTGCTGACTTTTGATCAGGMACTTCAAGGYTGGCAATGGGATGTAGACGAGATCAGRTCCCTGAAGATCACCGACAATGTAGTTGAGTTGATGGCGGGCARGGTGCAGAAYCTGGCAAATCAAACCCAGGAAATRTTAAAACTGGCGGCTTGTATCGGCAAYCGCTTTAACCTTTCTACCTTAACAATTATCCATAAAAGTACGGAAGAGGARGCTGCACAGCAATTGTGGCCTGCCATAGAAGAGGGATTGATTGTACCGGTGGGAAATCAATACAAGTTGATAGGTGCACAATTATCAGATGGTCGCAAGSCAGATGCAGAATATCAGTTCGTGCATGACAGGATACAGCAGGCGGTGTATTCATTGATTGCGGAAGAAGACACCCAGTCAGTACACCTGAAAATCGGGAGATTGTTGATCGCCAATATCGACAAATCAGATAGGCAGGAGCATTTATTTGATATCGTCAATCATTTAAACAAGGGTAAGATATTAATAGAGTCMGCTGAGGAGAAGGTTCAGATAGCCTCTCTCAACTTAGAGGCTGGAAAAAAGGCAAGGCTCTCAGCAGCCTTTGGGCCAGCMCTGSAGTATTTCCTGGCTGGAATTAATCTCYTRGATGGARTTAGCTGGGAAARAAACTATGAACTATTGCTATCCCTCCATTCCCAGGCCGCAGAAGCGTCCTGTCTTRTGGGCCTTTGTGRGCAAACAGATGAAATGGTAGACMTSGTATTGSAAAATGCCCGAACRGTMCTGGATAAGATCACGGTKTATGARGTAAGAATACAATCYTATATAACRCAAGGCAAGCTTACGGAAGCAATAAATACCGCGCTTARCGTTTTGAAACAGCTGGGCATAAGACTTCCAAAAAAGCCCAACAAATTTCACATTGTTCTCGCATTGTTGAAGGTTAAGTCCTTACTGCAACTAAAGGGGTTTAAGAATTTGCGGGGCCTTCCTGCAATGGAGGATCCCCAYAAAATGGCGGCTATGCACATTTTGTCACGTATAGGCGCTCCCGCATATCTGGCCCTTCCGGAACTTATGCCATTGACCTTATTGAAAATGGTCGAATTATCCGTTCGCTATGGCAACCATAAATTATCTCCTTTTGGTTATGCCGGTCAYGGGTTACTGTGTTGTGGAGTATTGGGTGAGATTGAATCAGGTTTTAAGTTTGGGGAATTGGCATTGCACCTGCAGGAGAAATTTGATGCCAGGGAATTGAGAGCCAAAGTGGGATTTATGGATGCCACTTTTATAAAAAACTGGAAACTACCTATCAGAAAGATTGCACCGCTTTTGAAACAGGCATATAAGAACGGCCTGGAAACGGGAGACCTGGAGTATAGTGTTTACGCAATTTCCATCTACGTCATCTATTTACATGTCTGCGGCACAAAACTAGAAATTGTTGAAAGGGAAATGGCTGAAGCAAGAGAGGTCATCATTTGGCTTAAACAAGAGACCAGCCTTTACAGGGTAACCGCGACCCAACAAACGGCGTTGAATTTAATGGGTAAATCAGATAATACATACCGTTTAATTGGGGAAGCATACGATGAAGAAAAGATGCTGCCARTTCTYATGGAAATGGAGGATAACAATGTAATGCTCAACTTTTATTACAACAAACTACATCTGACCTACCTTTTTCAWCAGTATWACGARGCCGTTGAAAATGCAGCATTGACRAGAAAATACTCAGACGGAGGCACRGGTTCTTTRCTTATAGTGTTAACTAACTTTTATGAATCCCTGGCAAATCTTGCACTSTACCATGAAAAAACRAGRAGKGAAAAAAGTGCAAYTCTTAAAATGATAAAGGCAAATCAGAAAAAGATGARGAAATGGGCCCACCATGCCCCAATGAATTATCTTCATAAGTTTTACCTGGTAGAAGCGGAAAAGTGCAGGGTATTGGACAGAACAGAAAAGGCCAGGGCGCATTATGAGCAGTCCATTGCATTGGCCAATAAACATGGCTATATCAATGAAGAAGCCTTAGCATACGAACTGGCGGCAAAGTTCTATATCGGACTTGACCAAATACAACTGGGGAGATATTACCTTCAGGATGCTATAGATTGCTATACAGAGTGGGGTGCGCAAGCCAAAGTTGATGACCTCAAAACCCACTATAGAGATTATATAAAAACCACCCTCCAACCCAGTAGTAAAATAAGTGGGGGTATTGTATCGGAAGGACCGGTCGGACAAGACCGTGGTGAATCCCTTGATTTAAGCAGTATCCTCAAGGCATCACAAACCTTGTCCAGTGAAATAATCCTGGAGAAACTGTTCAAAAACCTGATTCGCATTGTTATAGAAAATGCAGGTGCGGAAAAAGGCAGTTTGATACTGCAATCCAGGAACAAATGGTGCATACAGGCAACTTGTGATACAAAAGACAACAGGGAAAGCATTTTGCAGTCTATCCCCATTGGACAAAAAGGACCGGCTGATCAAGATCCGATTATTCCTGGTGCTATTGTCAACTACGTGATTCGAACYAAAGAGAGTTTRRTACTGGATCATGTRGCTAAAGAAGAAAACTTCTCCAAAGACCCCTACATAAAAAAATACCARCCCAAGTCAGTTTTATGTATGCCCATATTTCACCAYGGAGAGTTGTATGGSTTATTGTATCTSGAGAACAATTTAACASARGGSGCCTTTACTCCRGAGCACTTAGAGGTGCTTCACTTAYTATCCTCCCAAATYGCTATCTCTATTGAGCATGCCTATTTATATGAAAACCTCGARGAAAAGGTASAAGAGAGAACAGTGAAAATTGTAGAACAGAAAGAAGAAATTCAGCAACAAAAAGAAAGTATTGCMAAACAAAAGAGAGAACTGGAAAAGACAAATGCAGCATTAATAACATTAAATGAAGACAAGAACAATCTGATTTATATAGTCGCTCATGATCTTCGCGGTCCCCTGGCCAGTATTGAANGGMTTGGTAAACATCATTGAACTGAGCATCAAAAAAGTTACCAAGGAACAAAAGCAGTATATGGAGATGATAAGAACCTCCATGCAGCGATTGCAACACATGATAGACAAAGTACTGGATGTAGATGCAGTAGAATCAAAACGAATTAATCTTGAACTTAAAGAACTAAACCTGGCCGGGCTGGTGCAGCTGATGGTAAAAGCCTCTGAAGGTGAAGCCGCCAAAAAGGATATATCCATACACTTTTCTCCTCCCGAAACCGCTTATTATGTGATGGCAGATGAGAATTATCTTATCCAGGTATACACTAACTTATTGTCCAATGCCATAAAGTTCTCGCCCAGGGATAAAAACATATATGTAACCATTGAAGATGTCGGAACCAACGTACAGACAATTATAAGGGATGAGGGCCCGGGAATAGATGAAAAAGACATGAAGAAGATCTTTGGTGAATTTCAAAGGTTRAGCGCGAAACCGACCGGGGGAGAATTGTCCAYCGGACTGGGATTATCCATCGTGAAAAAATACATTGAAGCAATGAATGGAAGGGTGTGGTGTGAAAGTGAATTGGGTAAAGGGGCCAGTTTTATTATTCAACTGGAGAGAATTTYAAAATGACTTGCCTGTAGGTACATTGTTTTCATCTGTTGTTRAACTTTTTGTYGTGCAAACYACCACCTATGAAGTTATTGGYAGAAAATGAWCWWGAAGCTCTTTATTRTAAMGATAATRRARAARYWRCYSATKCTTCYATTGYCAAGATTCTWAAGRACGACCAYCCCACAGCAGARCAACTGGSGCGYTTAAAYAATGAGTACGAGATAACAAATTCGCTGAATATCGATGGTGTCTGCAAAGCCATTAAAAAGACSCGRATAGACAACAAGGAAGCAYTGYTGTTCGARYATTTYNAAGGGARKMMYMTWARMNGAGCTCTTTGTTGTGAACCGGAGAAGTTYGAAAGACTTYTTAAAAGTATCCATACAAATATCTGAAG
>NVRW01000020.1 GCA_002400975.1 Flavobacteriales bacterium
CGAAGGCAGTAGCTGGCACACAGCTGGGGGCACCGAAATTGAACTTAAACGGTACTTTATTGCCGTTCCTGATCATGTACTTCACACCATCTATACCTACGACATTGGCGATTTCATGAGGGTCAGAAACGGTGGCCACGGTACCATGTACAACGGCGAGACGTGCAAATTCCGAAGGGATCAACATAGAGCTCTCGATATGGATATGGGAATCCACAAAACCGGGCATGATGTAATCAATGCCTTCAACATCAGCTTCAACAATGCTGCTGATCTTGCCCTCTTTTATTTCAATTCTCCCTTTGAAAATTCGTTTGGCAACGACATCTACRATRTTTCCGGAAAAGGTGCTGGTTTCACTCATAGRAGAATAGTTTATGAGCAAAGTAAATAAAAATTAGGCAAGCATGCTGCCTGTTTTAAAATCCTTGATTGGGCRGATTACGAATACGAATTTGTACGAATGTACGAATGGATTAAGGCGAGCTTAATTCCAATTCATCCGACTTGAAGAATTACTTGGAAATTAAATGACCATTCGCCAACAGTGCCATTCTTTACATTTCTTCTCACAATGGTTCTATCACACTTGAAACGATGGATTGATGATTTTAGAAAATAACCGGAAAGGCTATCTGCACTGCATTCGTAGATTCGTATTCGTACCTATTCAAACATCATTTCGGGCTCCTCTTTGGGAAGCTCCTTCTTCGTGGCAAAACGAATACCGAGCATGACCTCATGGGTTCCTGAACTGTAGTTCTTGAGATCYGWAGTAGTAACATCATATGAATAGCCGAAGAAYAGYTTTTCYTSYAYWGWATARCCKATCARTASYGACATSGCATCATCYGTTCTGTATGATCCACCTATCCAGAACTTCTGCTGATAAATCGCCTTCGCAGAAATGTCAAACTGAACCGGMGTAGGCTTTACGTATTTCATYAAAAAAGAAGGTTCAATTTCAAAATCACTTCCAACTTCAAATTTATATCCACCCATTACAAAGACGTGGCTGGTGAGGCGACCAATTGGGTCGGCAGATTCATTCAGTYTCAGTTCGTTTTGCAGCAATTGCGGTACKGAAGCGCCCAGAAAAWACTTATCGYYATACCAGTAAACACCGAATCCWGCATCTGGAATCGTGATAGATTCAATGCCCGCTGAACTCAGGGGATCCATTTGATCTTCAAGTGTAATCTTCGACCCATCAATACTGTATTGCATTATGCCGCCAAACAACCCCGCCGACAMCTTCATSYCATCACYRTTYAAGTCAAWATGAWAGGCATATGAACCATAGGCACCAACCCTGCTCGTAGGACCCGTAATATCAGTAAAYAAATATCCACCYACACCCATATTCTCCGCCTTTATGGGGCCGTGCATGCTCAATATAAAWGTCCTTGGYGCATCYGTTAATCCCACCCATTGAAAGCGGTGATTYGTCTTAGCCTCAAAGTAATCTTTGTTGCCTGTRATACCGGGATTCAGTAMATAGTCRTTGATGAGATACTGGCTGTAYTGCGGCAATTGCTGAGCCTGTGAGACGTTCAGAACTCCCGCCANNCNAACRAMGAAYAATARCCCGACAATATATTGYTGGATATTTCTCATGCTATCTCATTATRGTTATTGGYCCTGTAATCGCCTCAGTATTCGCCGCATCGTTGAGYTTWATCACAAAGTAATAGGTRCCTACAGGAAGATCTTCACCATTAAAAGTTCCATCGAACTTTGTAGCATATTGATCTCCTCTYGGACTGTCAAATACCAGTTGTCCCCATCGGTTATAGACCTGCACCTCCGCATCCTTATAGTTGCTAAGAAGGTTTAGCTCCCATACATCGTTRAACCCATCACCCTGAGGTGTAAATCCGTCTGGAATATCTGGATTTATCGTTATAGTGACCGTGTCTGTTCCCACACATCCCGAGTCATTGGTTGCGGTCAGCGTGTACGTTGTGTTTTCAAGAGGACATGCTTCAGGATTGRAGATRTTMGGGTCATTTAATGTAATACCCGGTGACCAGGAATAGAYAGCACCATTGGTTACCRKTCCTGTAAGTTCAATACATTCTCCARGTGCCAGGGTGGTTTCACAGCAAGCATCAACSGCMACKGGWATAATGTATACTGCYACYGAATCYGTRTCGGAGCAGATGCTGTCGCCAACAACCAGGATGTATTGATGCCACCCGYTAACCRRGGGAACYGTTRTYAATGTGKCATTGRWACTGAGMRYATCGSCCASCACGACAGTGTCCAGATACCATTSGAAGGTGGATCCCSCTGTATCTGCAGTGAGAACCAGTTGCTGAAATTCGCAGACTTGAGTATCYGGTCCGCCATTAGCAACAATGGTGACTACCGGGTTCAAATTGACCGTATCAGATGCAAAACAGCCGTTGGTATCTGTCACAGTRATGATAAATGTATCTACACAGGCATTGGGTAAGGAGTCATCTGCTATTGAATCAGGTAACCAAAGGTATGCATACGGTGTTGTACCGCCACTCGCRTCAGCRACCATGAGTCCGTCACAAGTATTTGAACAGGCAGGYTGAACAGTACTGACAACTCCGACGAATAATTGAAGSGGTTCAGACACTATTGCCSAGGAAGAATCSGTGCACCCATTGGAATCKACRACCACTACAWMRTAKGRTCCRGCAGGCAATCCTGCCAACGTATCTACCGAATCAATTTGTGTAMYTGTTGAATCAAACCATGCATAGGTATAYGGCGGGGTTCCTCCGGTWGGGGCAACTACCAGCCKTCCRTTGGAATCTGCATTGCAAAGTACRTTGAGCGTATCTGATATRMRMGCGACAAGGGAGTCCGGTTCAGTTATCGTAATTGGAACMGACCTGAAACAAGCTGCATTGGATTTGACAATKGCCCGAYAAAATCCGGCACAAAGTGCARAYGCCGTATCATTTGTTTGGCCAATCTGGACGCTGTCAACATCTAGCCAGTTATACGAATAAGGCTGGGTGCTTCCACTTGCCGTGACTACCGCACYTCCATCACAAACWCCRTAACAGGAGACCATGGTTGAATCTGTTATYGCTGCCGACATATCCGAGGTGTCACTGATKGTTATACTACAGAAGGACGTGCAATTATTSGTRTCGATTAYSRYAACGGTATAGCTRCCYGCCAATAAATTGCCWACMGAGTCGCTTGTACYTGGCGGTGTRGTATTCCACAAGTAAKTATAAGGAGGTGAGCCGCCAAGACCTTGYRTTACGGCAAARCCGATAGCACTGTCCACTCCACATCCTGTATTGCCGGCATTGGTAAACAGGCATGACAGCAGCCCGGGTTCCTCAATGATAATCAGTGAATCMAGRGCAATACAGCCGTTTGAGTCGGTCACCATGATTCCAAGTGTATCYGCACAAAGACCWACCGCCGAATCCGTAGTTTGCGYAAGGGGGTCATCCCATAAGTAGGTGAACGGTGCTGTTCCTCCCACCGGACATACAGCGGCAATTCCGTTGCATACCCCAAAACAGGTAACGTTTTTGGTAAAGCATACATTGGCCTGGAGAGGCAGGGGTTCTGTAATAACAACTGGAACTGTTGCCTTACAGCCATTGCCATCAGTAACAACGGCGAAGTACGTGCCCGCCCCAAGTCCGGTAAGTGTTGTGTCATTCGGGCCYGGACCTCCAATTGTTCCAGGTACGATGCTTGTATCGATCCATGTATAGGTATATGGCAGGACTCCTCCACCAGCCTGAACTGTACCTTCACCATCWGTGGCCCCTGCACAAGTCGCGTTTTTTTGGTCGGTAATAACAATGGTCAGGCTATCCGGCCCAAAGAGAACTATCGTGTCCGTTGCTGCACAACCATTTGAATCTACTGCCGTTACAATATAAGTAGAAGCGCATAAATTGATGGCTGTATCATTCACCGTTGGCAATGAATCACTCCAGGTAAAAGTGTAGGGTGTTGTTCCACCCGTCCCGAATACCACGGCCATTGCATTGCAAGAACTGTCACAGGCAGCAGAAGTTGTGCTCACTGTGTCAACCACGAATAGCAGAGGCTCAATGATATTGATACTGTCGCTCTTTACGCATCCTATGCTGTCAGTTACATTGATAACAGTATAACCGGCACAAAGGSYSWMGGCRAMSMMGCSRYYMTMSMSAKTGYSMCARMWSMARSYMKMSSGSKWSKMSMCMMCGGAAACYRCRAYAGTTGCATCACCCTCACAGCCACCATTACAAAGCGCTGCAGAACTGTCAGTAAAAGTTATAATAATGTCGGTTGGCTGGCTTATGCTAAAGAAAGCTGTGTCCGTACACCCCAGGGAGTCCAATACAACTCCATATAAGGTGTCCACCGCACAAAGGGCCAGCGCAGTATCATTGGTTTCACCACTCTGCCACAAGAAACTCAATGGAGGATTACCTCCTGATCCCGTTATGACGGCCTGGCCATCACAAACACCAAAACAGTTGGCATCCGTTGAATCGGTAATTGTCGCAAATATTTCAAGGGGTTGAGAGAGCATTACACTGTCTGATGCAGTACACCCATTCGAATCCGTGACAATAACAATATTCATGGTATCTGCACAAAGCGCAATGGCAGAATCCAACGTATCTGAGGTCAAAGACCAGACGTAGGTATAACTCAATGTTCCACCTGTTGTAACCGTTCTGGCAATTCCATCGCATACGCCAAARCAGGTGGCATTGACRCTGTCAAAAATATTGATGAGGAGAGAATCRGGYTCAGWYAGTGTCACCGWAACWGAATCCAYACAACCCAARCTGTCCGTTACAGTTAACATATGTGSCACGCCTGCACAYAGGGAATCRGCCAGGGTGTCGGCRTCTCCGTTGGACCAKACATAAGTATAGGGGGCCGTGCCGCCGGTTACTGTTCCTCTGGCAGTTCCGTCGCAAGCGTCCTTACAGGAGATGTTCGTGCTATTCGAAATCGTTACGCCCAGTACAGTCGGTTCTGAAAGTGTAACCGAGTCCAAGGCAATACAGTTCAAGCTATCCACCACTGTAATGTGATACATCGTACCCGCGCAAAGGCTATCTGCTACCGTTATCGAATCCGGCCCAATATTATCCCADGAGTAGGTATAGGTGCCTGAACCACCAGCAGCTACTACWGTTGCCGTTCCGTCGCATACRCCATTGCAGTTGGCATTGGTACTGTCRGTTACRGTGGCGGTCAAKACGGYCGGTTCTGATAACATGACMGTTGTMGAATCTTGACAACCCARGGTATCCGTTACGATCACTTTATAGAGTATACCTGCACATAGTGTGTCGGCCAGGGCKGTTGTGTCATCAGATGGACTGTTGTTCCAGAKAAAGGCRTAGGGYGTTGTTCCHCCKACCAMGCCTACBGTRGCRTCTCCATYRCAAAAACCAAAACAAGTGACGTTGTTGCTGTCTATAATTGTTGCYACAAGAAKMGCTGGCTSWGASARWRYRACCGTTRSWGAATCCWSRCAAYCKTGAGCATCCGTAACTACCACTTTGGTAATTGAATCTCCACATATCCCATTYGCTACAGARTYAGTCTGCCCAAVTGGATCATCCCATAAATAAGCGWAGGGGCCTGTRCCGCCCGTAACAGTGACYGTTATAATTCCATCGCAGGCTCCARAACAGGAGATATTGGTGCTGTCTACCAAACTCACATTGAACACTGCCGGTTCCGTGAGAATGATGGTGTCCTGTATAATGCAACCAGTACTGTCCGTAATTCGACAGGACAMGGTGYCCRYGCATRTGCYGGAGATACTCGRTGTTGTTTGGCCTCCTGGAAACCACAGGTATGTGTAGGGAGGCTCACCTCCAAATGGAGTAACACTTGCGGTGCCATCACAAGCCCCAAAACAGGATATATTGGTCCCGGTTATTAACGACACAATTGGTGTCGGGCCTGTAATAATAATGTCCTCAGTTACAATACAATTAAGAAAGTCTGTAACCTGGACAATTGTGGTGCCAATACATAATCCAGTGGCCGTATCAATTGTATCAGGACTTGTTGACCATGCGTAGGTATACGGSGGGCTACCACTGAGCGGCTGGACGTACACTATAGCAACCCCATCACACTCACCAAAACACGATATGCCTGCACTGTCCACTGAGTCAATTATCGGCGCTCCGAAGTTGTTGATACCCACGGTGAACGTATCGACACAATTACTGTCGTCAGTAATCTCTAAATCCCTAAAACCAGCACAYTGGAGGAAAATCGTATCGTTGCCMGGMGGTGAMGSARAAWWKGSATTSARCCAGTTRAAYGTRTARGGAGCTGTTCCACCTGCTGGAGCRCTGGAGGCCTCTCCGTCACATACACCACAGGTTGCGTCCAGTGTTGTAAAGTTGGGTATAAGAGGAAGGGGTTCAACAATAATTACGCTTGTTGAATCCACGCATCCCTGGAAATCGTTCACTGTTACCAAGTACGTTCCCGCACAAAGTCCWATGGCTGTAGAATCYGTTTGRTTGMMGGYMCCAGGATCCCATAGGAWYGTRTATGGRGCWGTYCCRCCTGATRYGTTYACATCTGCTATRCCGYCACATYCCCCGTTGCAAGTAACAGCTACACTGTCCTTTGTCAACACAAGAACATCGGGTTGGGTTACAACGACACTCTCTATAAGCGTACATGTATTGTTATCCGTTATGGTGACAGACCAGGTACCTGCACAAAGAGAATCCGCTGTAGGCGTTATGTCATTATCAGGAGCATTGTCCCAGGCGAATGTGTAGGGCCCTGTTCCACCTGACGGCACAGCAGTACCCGTTGCATCGCAAAATCCGAAACATGAAACATCGCTGTTGGACATAAGCGCACTTAGCGCTCCGGGTTGGTTTATGGTAATACATGCGCTAATCGTACAGTTATTGCCATCTGTGACAGTGACACATATCAGTCCATTGCACAGTGCGGTAGCCGTAGAGGTGCTTTGAAGGTCGCTCCACACGTAAGTATAGATTCCAGCTCCACCGCCAACTGTGGCTGTAGCCGTTCCGTTGCAAATCCCAAAGCAAGCAACATCGGTTTTGGTTAACGATAGGGTAAGAGCCGGAGGTTCCAGAACAATTACAGAGTCCATCGACGTACATAAGTTGCCATCCGTAACAACTACAACATAGTGTGTGGGACTCGCTACCAATCCAAAAGCGGTATCATTTGCCTGGCTACCTGCTGCTGCATCCCATTGGTATGTATACAGCGGTACGCCTCCAATTACTGAAACAATACCCATACCCGTGGCGTCTCCATTACACAGTACATGCACGGTATCCGTAGCAAGCGTCAGCACCAATTGTGAATTTACCTCTACCGAATCGATTACAAGGCAACCGTTGTTATCTCTAAGCGTATCTGTATACCACCCTGGAAAAAGTGCGCTGATCGTACTGGTGATCGCACCGGTTTCCCACATATAAGTGTACGGAGCAATTCCCCCCGAAGGAACTGTAGATGCAGAACCATTATTATCCCCGAAACAGAGTACATCAACGGCTGTTAGGTTGGCGAATAGACTGTCGGGTTGTGTAATGAAAACCGTGTCAAAAATAGTGCAACCAAGAGCATCACCTATTTGAAGTATATAAGTTCCCGGCCAGAGATTGAAAATAACTGAATCAGTTTCGCCAACAATGGGTGTTCCCGAATTGTCGAGCCATTGGTAGGCATATGGAGGAGTGCCGAGAGTAGCAAGCCCCAGCCCTATACCATTGCTGTCTTCCGCGCAGGTTACATCAGTGTCTGACATTACCACTGTATGTGATGCAATATCCGCGATAAAGGCCGATGATGAATCTATACACCCGTTACAATCTGTGATCTCCACTCCATACGAGCCTGCGGCCTGTAGTACTATGCAGGAAGTAAAAGCTGGTAGTGTGTACCAATTGATACCATAAGGTGTGGGTAGCGCGCATGGCGTACCCCCCGTAGGTGCAACGCAGGCGCTGCCATCCGAATTTCCGCAGGTGGAAGGAAGTGTCGTGATATTTGGGTTGATGTCGCTGGGTTCAATAATGGTTACTGTACCGATTACCGTACACCCGTTATTGTCCGTTACTGTTACATTTACCGGGCCCGCGCATAAGCCGGTTGCAAGTGCATTTGTTTGTGCTAAAGGATCATCCCATATATAAAAATAGGGGAGCGTTCCACCAGCTGGAGTGGCGGTTCCGGTACCATCGCATAAGCCAAAGCAGCTAATATCCGTTTTTGACATAGCAACAGTAAGCAATGGTGGATCGACAAAATCCCTGCAGCCGGAAATTGTACATCCGGCGGCATCCGTTACCGTAACGCACCATGTGCCAGGAGGCAGGTTAGTGGCTATTTGCGTGGTTTGTGCTAAAGGATCATCCCATAAATAAGCGTAGGGGCCTGTACCACCTCCCGGGTTCGCTGTGCCCGTGCCATCGTCGGCGCCGTTACACGAGATCAGTGTACTGTCCATGCTCAATGTCAATATAACCGGAGGTGTTATAGTAACCGTTGTAGCATCCTGACATCCATTATCATCAGTTACTTCAACGGTATATACACCTGAACACAGACCCGTTGCAATTTTTGTCGTTTGAATGGGTGGCGGAGGAGGCGTCCATGAATAGGCATAGGGAGCGGTACCCCCAACCGGGAAAGCCTCCGCGGTACCATCACAAACACCACCACACAGAGGATCAACAAAGGTTGCGGTAACGTCCAGTATAGGCGGTGCAATGATTATCACACTATCCACGACCGAACAACCATTGTTGTCGGTTACCGTAACATAGCACTTACCGGCACAAAGGGCGGTGGCCGTAGAACTTGTATTTCCGTTGCACCACAAATATGCATAGGGTAGCGTTCCTCCTGATGCTGTGATCGTACCTGTTCCGTCACAAGCAGCATTACAGGACTCATCTGTTTTGGTCTCAATCGTAGTAAGCACCGTGGGCTCAGTAATGATTACGCAAGCTGTATCCGTACATCCATTGGCATCTGTAAGCGTAACACATACCGTATCAGGAACAGGAGCGCATAGGTTGGTGGCGACAGCATTTGTCTGTGCGGCGAAATCATCCCATAGAAATGCATAGGGCGTGACACCACCAGAGAATATTGGGGTGCCAATTCCGTCACAAGCTCCATTACAAGTTACATTGGTGCCGGTGGCGTCTACATCTAATAAAGGGGGTTCAAGAACTTCCGCGCAAGCGGAATTCGTGCAACCCAAACCATCTGTCACTGTGACACAATACGTTCCGTCCGGAAGGTTGGTCGCCGTGGCCGTAGTTTGACCACCCACATCATCCCATATATAAAAATACGTTCCATCGCCACCAACAGGCAATGCAATTGCCGATCCGGTTGAATCAGTCGCACAGAGGACATGGATAGTGTCCGTAGTAACCGTTAATACTGGAGGTGAGCCTACTGCTATCGAATCCGTGTCCGAACAGCCTGCAGCATCCGTAACAATAACAGTGTACATACCAACACATAAAGCAAAAGCCGAATCATTTGTTTGCACAAAAAAGTCATTCCATACATAGGCATAGGGAGTGGACCCACCGACTACAGTTACCCTCACCACACCATCACATAAACCACCGCAGGATTCATTGGTGCTATCCATGGTAAGCGTCAACGATGCTGGTTGTGTTACAACAAAAGACTGAATTGAAATACATCCATTCAGGTCACGGACTGTATCAACGTAGGCGCCTGGACACAAGTTAAAGAGTGTATCATCTGTACTGCCAGTATTCCATGAATGTGTATATCCGGGTGTTCCACCAGTTGGCACACCCCATGCTTGTCCATTACATGCTCCGTTGCACAAAATGTCTAGTCCACCGACATTGGCCAGTAACTGTGGGGGCTCTGCTAGAGTAACGGTATCCGTTCCTACACAGCCACAGCAGTCCCAAATGGTTACAATGTTATCTCCTGGACAGAGACTGTCAGCAACAGCCGTGTTCTCGCTTGCTGGGTTGTTCCAGGCGTAGGTGTAAGGCCCTCCATTGCCTCCCGTGCCGATAGCGGTACTCGCACCGTCACAAATGCCAAAACAGTTCGTGCCTGGCGAGGCAGGAATAAAGATTGCTCCGAGCTCAGGTGGCTCCAGAACATCTACGGAAGAGAATATAAAAGACCCGTCGCTCAGATCATAAACAACAACAGAATAGTTTCCATTACATAAGGTGAAGATTGAGTCTAATGGACTGCCTGGGGGGCTTCCTATCCAGTCATAACTAAACGGGCCTACACCACCAGAAACAGTAGCTTTCACGGATCCATCACAGGAATCGTTACACGAAACGCTATAGGCCGTTAAAATGACCGAATGCCCGGAGCGCATTCCGGTTGCAAAAAAAGAAGGTGTCCCCTTTCCTGATTCTGCATTCAATAACGGAAGCGTCAATACCTCAGCCTTTGTGGGGCCTGGGAGCAAGCCACAAAATAAGATGGAAATAAAGAGTGCTATATATTTAATCTTCGGCATCAATTTTACCTGAACAAGATTTCTTGCGGTTATTTGAGAATCACTCAAGTAGGTTTACTACGTTTAATCTATAAATAAGTTTCGCTATCCCATCAGAAAAGGACAAACATAAACTAAACTTACTTCAATATTTGATTTATCGGATTTCTGATTGTTTACCCTATTAAAGACGCGTAAAAATTATAAAGTTGCCCTAATGTGCCTGTTTCCTGTGTTAATTGGGCTAAAATACCCATTTAGATATGGGTGAAATTGCTTATGTTTGTGAGTAATCAACAATGAGTTGTTCAAATAGCTACCAGATGAAGGCTTGCCTGTTCAGTCTTTACTTCCTCTTGGTGTCCCTGGTTCAATTGTTCGCGCAGGACACCTTTTCAATTGTAGCAGTGGATGCTGCAACGGGTGAGGTAGGAAGCGCAGGTGCATCCTGTCTGGATAATTCTGATATAACCGGTGGGGTATTAATTATTTCGGATCCACACCCAGGGAGAGGCGTAATTCATACGCAGGCGGCTTGGGTACCGGCCAATCAGAATAATGCAAGTAACCAAATGGATTTAGGCGATTCTCCACAGGAGATCGTAGATTGGTTGCAATCGAATGATGCTGGGACGCCAGTGAACTCCACCATCAGGCAATATGGTATTGCTGATTTTGACAGCCTCGGAAATCCCAGAGCTGCGGCTTATACCGGTGTTAATTGTATGAGCTATAAAAATCACATAGTTGGCCCGAATTATAGCATTCAGGGCAATATTTTGCTGGGCCAACAGATATTGGATTCCATGGAAGCCAGGTTTTTGAATGCTGAAGGAGACCTGGGGTGTAAATTGATGGCAGCACTGCAGGGCGCCAATGTTGCCGGAGCTGATACAAGGTGCCTGGCTGAAGGTGTTTCTTCACAATCGGCGTTTGTCAGGGTTGCACGTCCGGGCGATACATTGGGTACTTTATATATGGACCTTATTGTCACTGAAACACCATTTGGAATGGAGCCCATTGATTCTGTACAGGAACTGTTCGACATTTTTATGGCTCCTCAGATACCGGTGCCGAATTTTACCTATGTTGATTCTCTCCTGGAAGTCAATTTTACAGATGCTTCTTTGGGTGCCAGTGCCGTGGCTTGGGATTTCGGTGATGGCTCCGCCGGAACTACGCAAAACCCGTTTCACATTTACAACAGCGCGGGAACGTACAATGTTTGCCTCACCGCTAAGTATAAATGCCTTTCTGCAACATATTGTGATAGTATAACCTTTTCTGCTACCGGGATAGATGGTTATACTGAGTCCAGGAGGCTACTTGTCTATCCAAATCCCGGTAATGGGGCTTTTACCATTGAATCCCGTACATCAATCCTGGGGGCAGAATTGGCGGTGGTGAATGCGGAAGGACAGGAAGTGATGCGAATACAGAACCTGAAAGGCAATCTGGTTTCCCTGGATTTGACAAATCTGCCTAAAGGAGTTTATATAGTGCGCATCACAACCGAAGAGGATCTTTACACAGCACCTTTGGTCTTTGAATAGTGTCCTGAGCGCCCGCCGGGCTGACACCGTTCGGACCGAGAGCCGATGGGTGCTGTAAGCAGGATCATGTGAATGTTGGGAGATTCCTAACTATATTCTCAATTCACCGCTTTAACTATGCGGTTTTCATCAATTTCCTCCATACACCTGAAGTGTCCTTTGGGACATTTTGAGAATCCCAATTTGGAACAGGGACGGCATGACAGGCCCTTGACTTCCATTATTTCACCAGCCCCTTCCGGACCATGCCCGGTAAGGTAGGGATGCATGCCAAATTCGGGTATCGTATTTCCCCAAATTGAAATGATCTCCTTGTTAAAGGCGGCAGCAATATGCATCAGGCCCGTGTCATGGGTTATGATTTTTTCGGCTTGCTTTACCAAGGATGCCGATTCGTTGATATTGTACTTTCCACACGCGTTGTACACACTGTCCCCAACAGCACCCGTGATCTCTTCGGCATTTTGAATATCTTCTTTTCCACCCAACAGAACCAGCGGTTTTGAAAGTTGTTGAGCGATGGAAATGATCTTGGCGAGGGGCATCTTTTTGGTGTTCTGTTTGGCGCCGATTGCGAAACCAATATATCCATTTTGGTGGGTAGCGGGCAGCGTGCCGATCCCGACTTCATCTTCCTTTGGAATAAAATAGTCGAGGCCCTTTTCGTCATTGCTTACACCAAATTTTTCGACTGTTTTCAGGTAACGGTCCACTATATGGACCTGGGGCAGGCGGTCGATTTTGAAGTTTACTTTGAGCCACTTTTGGAAGTTGATCTTGTTTAAAACCGTGCTGGGTTTTCGAAGGCTGCGCTTGACAATTGCCGTCCTCAGATTATGGTGCAAGTCCACAATGTGATCATAGTTTTCCGCCTTCAACTCCGCGAGACATTCGCTTACATCTTTTTCAATGGTGTACAAACGATCAATGTACGGATTGGCCTTCAACATTGACGCGAATGGTGCCTTGGTGAGATAGTGAATTTCCACATCATTCCGTTGCTGWTTAAGACAACGTACCACCGGTGTCGTGAGAACGATATCGCCAATTGAACTGAACCGAATAATCAGGATTTTTTGCCGCATCAGGAGATTTTCCGCTCCAAAAGTATTGAAAATTGTACACCTGCCCGCCCGCCATGCTCACAGTCTGTGTGTCGCCGCAGGTTGCGCGAAGCCACAAGCTTTGGCGAAAGTGATGCAGGCAGGTCTGAAATTTCTATTTTTGCCATGCAATGTTTGTCGACACTCATACCCATCTTTTCCTCGAACAGTTCACCGAAGATATTGACGCGGTAATGAGCCGCGCGGTGTCCAGTGACATTCAACGGTTTTACCTTCCAAATATTGATCGCTCCACATTTGAGCAGATGATGGCACTGGTAAAGAAATATCCTGATCATTGTCTTCCATTGATAGGGCTCCATCCTTGCTCGGTCAGTGAGGAGTTCGAGGCAGAATTGGATTTTGTGGAGGAGAAAGCCAGAACTGGTGGTTTTTTTGGCATAGGTGAGGTAGGTATTGATCTATATTGGGACGAGACTTTTTTAAAGCAACAGCAAATAGCATTGGCAAGACAAATCGAGCTAGCTAAAGAATTGGCGCTTCCAATCATCATTCATTGCCGGGATTCATTTGACGAAATATTTGAGGTGGTAGATGGCCTCAATGACGAAAGGTTATTCGGAATTTTTCACTGCTTTACCGGAGACCTTGCTCAGGCCAATCGAATCATCGAATACGATGGATTTAAAATGGGGATGGGCGGGGTACTGACGTTTAAGAATTCTGGACTTGACAAGACCATTGCAGGTGTTGCTCTTGAGCATTTGGTACTGGAAACCGACTCTCCATATTTAGCGCCTGTCCCGAATAGGGGAAAGAGAAATGAGAGTAGTTACCTGGTTGAAGTTGCAAAGAAGTTGGCTGAAATCAAAGGCGTGAGCATCGAAGAGGTGGCAGAGATTACCACGAAGAATGCAAACGAGGTATTTAAATTCGGGTCGGCATTGCCGCACAATGAAAATTAGCAAGGACATATTGGTTATCTTTTTTATTGGCTTCGGTCTGTATGCCAACACCATTACGCACGATTACGCCCTGGATGATAAGATCGTCATCACCGAAAACAAATTCACCAAACAGGGATTGGCGGGCATATCGGAAATCTTGACAAGAGATTTCCATGCGGGATATTCGGGGAGCGACTCAAACCGGGGAACAGTAAATCTATATCGCCCGCTTTCGCTGGTGACGTTTGCCATAGAATATGAAATATTTGGACAGAATCCATTCATCAGCCACTTGATTAATGTCTTGTTGTATGCTTTCACAGGGGTATTGTTRTATATCCTGTTCTTAAAAATACTACCTGATAGAAATGAGAATTCCTTATTCTGGACCACGGCATTTGTCACTACCTGTTTCTACATCACACACCCTTTACATACTGAAGTAGTTGCAAATATTAAAGGACGCGATGAGATCCTGACGCTGCTGGGGGTCCTTGGTGCGATGTATTACACACTTAAGTACCATGCCGGGCAGAAAAGAAATGCGCTGATCAAAGCATCTGTCTGTTTTTTCCTGGGCCTTTTTGCCAAGGAAAATGCGATTACCTTCTTGTTTATTATTCCGGTTACTGTTTACTTTTTTACACCACACTCCTTGAAGAAAATTATGCGGGCGTTCCTACCCCTTCTGGGTGTTGCAGCTTTTTACCTAATGGCCCGCTTTTCCGTGCTTGGATTGCCATATAGCGGTGAGGTGACGGAATTGATGAACGATCCATTTGTCGGGGTTTCAACAACGGATAAATTCGCGACGATATTTTACACGTTTGGGAAGTATATGTTCTTACTCGTTTGGCCACACCCCCTCACGCATGGCTACCATCTATTAGAGGTTCCGATCACATCCTGGGGAGATGCCCGTACCATCGTTCCTTTTGTRTTAACCGGGGCGATCGCTTACTGGGCGATCAAAGGATTTACCAATAAAAAGCCAACCTTCTACGCTTTCCTGTTTTACCTGGCTACCCTTTCAATCGTGTCCAATGTTTTGTTTTCTATAGGATTGTTGATGAGTGAGCGATTCATGTACATTCCCTCAATTGGATTTGCCATGTTTTTGGGAATTGGTGTAAGTCACGGTTTGTTCAAACATTTTAAGCCGGCCTTGACATTCCGCCCGATTTTCAGGACCATAACGGTAATAGTTTTGCTTGCATTTTCTTATAAGACTATTAACCGCAACCTGGATTGGGAGAACGATCAAACCCTATTAACGAAGGATCTGCCAGTTTCCAGCCTCTCAGCCGAGCCTGGGGATCTTGATAGACCCAGTGAGTTAGGTAGGGTCTCTGCAAACCAGGGAATTTGGGGAATCAAGTCACCAATATCTCCATCAGATACAGATTAGCGAATATAGGATACAGTGGAGAAAGAAAAATTATACCGGCTTCAGAAACTTCTACTGTTCAGCTTCGCCTTTTTGCTTTACGCCAATACCATTGCCTTTGAGTATGCGCTGGATGACAAAATTCTTATCACGGAGAACGCCTTTACAAAAGAGGGATTGGGTGGTATTAAGGACATCTTTACGCATGATGTCATCGTAGGCTTTTTCGAAAAAGGCGGGAAACAAACGGAGCTCTTTGCCGGAGGCCGTTACCGCCCGTTTTCACATTTGAGTTTTGCATTGGAATACGAGTTTTTGGGAGAAAACCCACATGTCAGTCATTTCATCAATGCATTGGTATTTGCTTTGACGGGAATTCTACTCTTTGTCATTTTGCACCAGCTTTTCCCCCCGGAAGAGAAGAAACCCTGGTATCTCTCACTGGCCTTCATTGCAACGGCCCTGTACATTGCCCATCCTATCCATACGGAGGTTGTGGCCAATATCAAGGGCAGGGACGAACTTTTTAGCTTTYTGGGTGGACTCGGAGCGATTTGGTACGTGTTGAAATAYCTTGGAGATAATAAAAGGAAATACCTGGTGCTCACCGCGCTTTGTTTTCTCTTCGGACTTGGATCAAAAGAATCGGTTATCACTTTTGTTGCAATTGTTCCCTTAACCATCTGGTTTTTCACAGACAAAACCCTGAAAGAGAACATCAGAGCTTCAGCGCCCTTATTAATTGCAGCCGTGTTCTATTTTTCCCTGCGTGTAGCTATTCTGGGTGTATCCGAAGGCGGGGGAAGCAGTGGGTGGATGAATAACCCTTTTGTTCATTCAACTACAGGAGAGCGGTTTTCTTCGGCAATTTATCACGGGCTGATATATCTAAAGCTGTTGGTGTTTCCCCATCCCCTCACACATGATTACTATCCGGAGCATTTGCCAATTGTCGGATGGACAGAACTGGGAACCCTTGCTTCGCTGCTTGTCCATTTGGGATTGGGCACATATGCACTCATCAAGCTGAAATCGAAGGACTTTATTGCCTACTGCATCCTGTTTTATTTCATCACTTTCTCCTTATTCTCCAATATCTTTTTTGTGATAGGTGCGATGAACGAGCGGTTTCTTTTCATCCCCTCCTTGGGTTTTTGCCTCGCTTTGGCCTATCTGCTGAACAGGCTTGTTGAGAAGGGGCCCAAGCTTCGCGGAGTCTACACAGTTCTTTTAGCGGGCGTGCTGATCGCCTATTCTGCGAAAACCTACAGCCGAAATAAGGCCTGGGAAAGTGATTATACGCTTTCCACTACGGATGTTCAGATATCCTATAAAAGCGCTAAAGGCAATATGTCGGCAGGACTTTCATACCTGGACAGGGCAGATGAAGTGGATGATATAAATGAGAAAAGAAAAATAGTGATAAAGGCGATCGAGCATTTGAACACTGCACTCAATATACATCCAACGTATATTCAGGCTATGCTGCTGATGGGCAATGCCTATTAYAATATYGAAGAATATGARAACAGYATCCTCTACTATGAAGCCATATTGAAAATCAACCCGAATTATTATTTTGCGCTCAACAACCTTGAGCATGTGGGAGACCTGTGTTTGAAAAATGGGTTGTACGAAACGGGGATCAAGAGCTACCTGGCTTTAGTGAATTACGGTCACGCTTCCGCAAGAATTTATTCCGAGATTGGCAGGGCGTATGGAATGGGGCTGCAGAATCCTGCAACCGCTTTGGAATATTTGCTCAAGGCACGAAGGCTCGAACCTGAAAGCCCTGACGTACTGCAAAAGCTTGGCGTGGTTTATTCCCTGCTGGGATACCCAAGTAGAGCCCTTGGAATCCTGGATACAGCTATCCGGTTACAGCCACAAAACGCAAATTTGTACCTCACTAAAGGAATCACTCTTCAGGGCATAGGAATGAATGACAGCGCACAGTTGTATATCAATCGGGCCATACAAATGAACCCTGACCTTCAGAGGTGACAAAATTAATAGCCTCAATTTTTTTATATTTGAGTATGTCAAAGAGAAGAGCCGGTTTATTCGTATTTCTATCTTTCTGGGTTCTGATCCTGTCTTCAAATAGCAGTGGATTTGAAGAGGACACGGTCACAGAATATGTTGAAGGGCAGCTGTTTGTAAAAGTTAAAGAGAATGTAGAGATCGATATCCGTTATGAAAACGGAGATTTTGTATCTATACATGCTGAAGATCCAATTTCATTTATTGGAAAATTCGGGATCCAAAAAATCTCCAAACCCTTTGCTCTCGACGATTACAGGCTGCAGCAAACCTATTTGGTAGAATTTGATGCAAAGGCATATCAAAATACCACTCAGCTAATTCAAGAATTCCTCGACTTAGCGTTCGTCGAATATGCAGAACAGGTACCGAACTACGCGCTTCTCCTTACACCGAATGATCTCGACGCCAATCAGTGGGGACTACCTAAAATTCAAGCAGAACTGGCCYGGGATATCACCACAGGATCTTCTAACGTTGTGATTGCAATTGTGGATGACGCTGTCTTGCTCTCTCATGAGGACCTAGCGCCCGTTATCTGGGTGAATCCGGGAGAAACTCTCAATGGTATAGACGACGATGGGAATGGTTATGTGGATGATATCAACGGTTGGGATGTAGCTGATAACGATAATGATCCCAATCCGCCGGGTACTGTTACCAATTCAAACTTCACGCATGGAACACATTGCGCGGGCATTGCGGCAGCAGCAACTGATAACGGGATTGGCATTGCCTCTATTTCTTACAATGTTCGGATAATGGCCGTAAAATCAAAAACGGATGCGAGTTCGGGAGGATCCTTGCAAGCGCCTTATCTTGGTGTACAATATGCGATAGCCGCTGGCGCAGATATTATCAGCATGTCATGGGGAGGAAGTGGATTCTCTCAAACCTATCAGATTTTATTTGACGTGGCCAATGCTAACGGCATTGTCCTCGTAGCTGCAGCCGGGAACAGCAATAGCTCAATTCCGTTTTATCCTGCTGCTTACAACAATATTATAAGCGTTGGTGCGACTGATATAGTCGATCAAAAAGCTTCATTTTCCAACTACGGAACAACATTGGATGTGGTCGCTCCCGGAAAGGATATCTGGAGCTGTCTCGCAGGTTCAAATAATTCTTATGGGAATTTWAGTGGAACATCTATGGCTTGCCCCCTGGTTTCGGGCTTGGTTGGATTGATGTTATCCCAGAACTCCCTGTTGACTCCAAGTGAGATAGAAGCGTGTTTGGAAAGCACCTGTGATAATATTGATGCTCAAAACCCATCCTATATTGGTCTTTTGGGTGCGGGAAGGATCAATGCCAACCAGGCTTTACAGTGTATCAAAGCGATCACTGCTGATTTTCAAGCTGACGCCGTAAGTGTGTGCCCAGGGGTAACAGTCAACTTCACCGATCTGAGCAATAACAACCCCACTGCCTGGCAATGGACCTTTTCGGGCGGTACTCCATCGACTTCCAACGTACAAAATCCATCAATTACATACAATACTCCCGGAACCTATGATGTGACCTTAATCGTCACGAATGCCAATGGGTCTGATACACTTACCAAGAGTGTATACATTGACGTAGCTGTACCCACCGCAGTTATCAGCGGCTCTACCACCATTCTAGCTGGTTATCCGACGACTTTAACGGTAAACTTAACGGGGAACCCGCCCTGGAGTATTACCTACTCTGACGGAAGTGGAACTTATACCATAAATAATATAATGAATTCGCCGTACAGTTTGGTCGTTTCGCCTGATACCTCGACCTCATACAACCTGGTTGCGGTCAGTGATAATGGATGTTCCGGAAGCTTCTTGGGAAGTGCTACGGTAATGGTCAATTATATTGGCGCTCAGTGCGACAGCGTATTTATTTCGGCCGGTGTGGATAGCAGTATTTGTGGTAGTGACTCTATTAGCTTAAATGGTTTTGTTGCCGGTGTCACTAACTATTTAAGCACTAAGTGGCAGGGTGGCCTGGGTACATATATCCCGAGTGCGGACTCACTGAATACTATTTATATACCAACTGCTTCTGAAATATTGTCTGGACAGGTAACTTTAACGCTTACCGTACTCTATGAGACAGGGTCGGTAGGTATTGACACTTCAATGTACACTTATGAGCATGGAGGGAATGACAGGATTGTCAACATCAATTTACTCACGGGTAATGTTACCGACATAATGACCAATAATGGCTATGACTGGACAGCCATGACTCATGATGCCGGTAATAATTTGATTTACGGTTTCCCTGGAATAGTATCAGCTAAAGGATTTCACATCCTGGATTTAGCAACTCTTATTGTTAYCSCYANCACGWYWTTCAACACAAGGGTATTCGGAGCCGCTTATGATAATTTCAACCAAAAATTGTATGCCGTYGGCGTCCCCACAAGCGGTACTTTTATGACTCAAACTTTGTATGATGTAAATACGTCAACAGGTGCTTTAACCGCTATCGGACCTCTTGGTCCACTTGTTCCAGCAACTAACATTTTCGCTGCACCGGGAGACGGAATTAACGGCYTGGCCTATGATCCAGGTGGAGATGTACTCTTTGGCATTTCATCGGATAGTGGGGATGTGTATTCCATTGATGTTTCAACGGGAGCAGCCACTTTGTTAGGAAATACAGGCCTGGTTGGCTTCAGGGGAATGACGTACGACTATAACGCAAATAAATTATACGCTATATCGAATTGTTCAACCGTATATGAAATCAATACAAACAATGGAAGTATTATATCCACGATCGTTCCGCAGCCTGTGGCCTGTATTATAACTGCGCTAACTTTTCTTGGTTCTTCGGGTGGATCGGGCCTTGATACTGTCGCCTGTACAGATACGATTATAATTTCAATTGACAATTTCACTGTGAATCTCAGTCCTGATACCACCATTTGTGTGGGAGATAGCGTAGAAATTGGAGCTTTAACCTTTGATTGCGGTAAATCTCCATTTACCTATAGTTGGTCCCCATCTACWGGGCTGAGTGATCCAAATATTGCCAATCCAAAGGCAAGTCCTCTCCTAACGACAACATACAATTTAACAGTTAGTGATGGCCTTGGATTATTTGCGTCTAATTCTGTGGTTATTACGGTTGATACTGCTTGCTGCAAATCATACGCTTTGATAGGATCCAGTTCGAATTATTGTTTGGGTGACACCGTATTTCTTACCAACACTTCCATAGCAAAACCCGGGGCTACTTATAATTGGAACTTTGGGGGAGGATCACCCGGCTCTTTTACCGGAACAAATCCGCCTCCGGTATATTATAGCACTGAAGGTGCTTACCAGGTAGAGCTAATATTGAATGATATCTGCAATGCAGATACCGCATATCAAGATATTTTTATTTTTCCGCTGCCTGTGGCCGAGGCGGGGAATGATACCTCCATGTGTGTGGGAGATACGATCCGAATCGGTTCAAGTCCCATATCTAATTTCACATATTCATGGGCGCCATCAACCGGCTTAGATAATACATCAGTTTCAAATCCCTTTGCTTCGCCGGGCACTTCGATCTCTTATATTTTAACGGTTACAGATGAGGTGAGTGGCTGTTCAAATCTTGACACCATCAACATGAATGTAAATGTCGTGCCCACCATTAGCATCACTCCCGACGCAATTATTTGTCTTGGAGATAGTATCTCATTAACCGCAACCGGTGGATCGACCATTCTATGGAGTACGGGTGATACATCAAGCGTCATTACCGTTACTCCACTTGATACAACAACTTATTCAGTGTCTGTTTCCAATGGTATATGCATTGCATTTGATTCTGTAACTGTAAATGTTGATTCTGTGCCCATGGTCACGATAAGTGGTAACAATAACATTTGTGAAGGTGCGACTACTACGTTAACGGCCACAGGAGTTGGAGATTTCGTGTGGAGCACCGGGGATTCTGTAAGCACAATTACGGTGAACCCGGCGATAACAACAACATATTCTATTGCTTCAACCAATTCTTGTGGTGCRGCTGCTGATTCTATTACAATTACTGTAAATCCTGTACCTGTTTTAAGCCTTAGCAGCGATACGGCCATTTGTGCAGGTAATTCTGTTACCTTAATGGCAAGTGGCGGATCTTCCACTCTTTGGAGCACGGGTGAAACGACGGCCTCCATTGTTGTTGTCCCAATGGTTACTACAATTTATTCTGTAACAATTTCGAATGGTGTATGTGGCGCAACAGATTCCGTAGCGGTAAGCGTAGATCCTGTGCCTTCAGTTACCATCAGTGGGGGTAATGATATTTGTGCAGGTGAAGCCACTACGTTAACTGCAACCGGAGTGGGGAGCCTTATGTGGAGCACCGGGGATTCTACAGGTTCTTTGACCGTTACTCCTGTTACAAGTACTATGTACACGGTGACAGCTACCAATTCCTGTGGTGAGGCTTCCGACTCATTGAGTATAAATGTAAGTCCAGTTCCGGTGATAGATGCCGGGTTGGATGTATCCATTGTTCTGGGCAGCGAGAGTCAATTGAATGCTTCATCCACTTCGGCAGTTATAAGTTATTCGTGGACGCCAATGAACGGTTTAAGTTGCACCGCTTGTCAAGCACCTGTTGCGTCTCCGGTAAGCACGACGACCTATACTGTTGTAGGGGCGGATGCCTTTGGTTGTTCCGCATTAGATCAAATTACAATTACGGTTGATCTAACCTCCACATTTTTCTTACCTGATATTTTCTCGCCAAACAATGATGATAGCAATGATTTCCTTTATGTTCAAGGGAAGGGAATATTATATGCTGGCCTGACTGTGTATGATCGTTGGGGAAAGAAGGTTTTCGAAAAGTTCAATATGCAGCCAAATGTGCCAACAGTAGGGTGGGATGGATCTTATAAAGGTAAACCCCTGAATCCTGCCGTATTTGTTTATTATCTTCAGGTTGTATTTATTAATGGAGGTACACAAACCGAAAAGGGTGATGTTACTCTATTCCGGTAGTTGACGGAGGCCCGGCTGCTGRTCAAGCTTCTCTTAGCAGCTTTCTATTTGAGCATTCATAGTTCAGAGTGCTTGCAAAACCATAATAGCGCCTATAACCATGGTGTGATTTTTGCTATTCTTCTGATTAAATTTATTTATGCAATGTTTGATTTTTTTGTAATTTCGTCGCTCGTTCATGAAGAGTAAATGCAAGTTTTTATTCTTTTAAAGGGGAGCCAATTTCTCTCCGCAAGGAGAGGTGGCCGAGCGGTTTAAGGCGCACGCTTGGAAAGCGTGTATACTTGTAAGAGTATCGGGGGTTCGAATCCCTTCCTCTCCGCAAGCGTTTTTGAGAATAATTATTGGTTGTAATAAATAACACCTTATTTAAATTAAACATTGAGATCATGAGAAGATTATTTGCATTAATGGTTGTGTCCTGCTTGTTGGCGCTAGGATCATATGACGTTTCATTTAGCCAGGATACCGTTCGTATTCAGACCATGGATGGTGTGAACAAAACACTTGTAATAAATGATGGGGATACGATTACGCTGCCTGCCGAGGAGCCAGAAGTGGAGCCAGAGGTGGAACCAGAAGCGACGCTTGTTCCTGAGGTGGAGGAAGAGGTGGAATTGTCTTTTCACCAGGTGGTAAAGCAGAAGTTTATTGAAGGCGGTGCCGAATTCATGGCCATCGTACTTTTCTGTCTCATCATGGGACTTGCGCTGGCAATTGAACGGATCATCTATTTGAATCTCGCCACGACGAACACGGAGAAGTTGCTCGGAGAAATAGAGAATGCAATGAGTGCAGGAGGTGTTGACGCTGCTAAGGAAATTTGCCGAAATACCAAAGGTCCTGTTGCGAGTATCTTCTATCAAGGTCTTGATAGATCAGGTGAGGGTATAGACGTGGTGGAAAAATCCATTGTTTCATATGGTAGTGTGCAGATGGGGCTATTGGAAAGAGGCATGTCCTGGATATCACTTTTCATCTCTCTGGCACCAATGCTTGGATTCATGGGAACGGTAATCGGTATGATTGGAGCCTTTGATGCGATTGAAGCAGCTGGAGATATTTCTCCAAGTCTGGTAGCCGGGGGTATTAAGGTAGCACTTCTTACCACGGTATTTGGATTGATCGTAGCGATGATCCTCCAGGTTTTCTACAACTACTTAGTAGCGAAAATAGACTCATTGGTAAATTCAATGGAAGATGCTTCGATATCGTTGATCGATATTTTGGTAAAGGCTGGCAACTCTAAATAATAAGCATATGAAGGATAATTTATCTAAAAATTTAGGGTACGTTTTAGCGGGTCTTTTGGGTGCTTCTCTATTGTTTACCATCATATTCTTTGCTGGGTGGATATCGGAAGCTTTTCTTTTGAATTGGGCSTATGGATTGCTTGGTGTTGCCGCTTTGGCCGCCGTGGTGTTCCCWATTATTGTTTTGGCCCAAAACCCAAAGCAAGCTAAAGGAGCRCTCATTTCACTGGCKGGCTTRCTGSTTGTGTTAGGGCTGGGTTATGTAATGGCTTCTGACGCTGTGCCTCTGAGTTACGAGAAATATGGTGTTGATGGTACTACAGCTAAGCTAGTTGGAATGGGCCTTATTGCGACTTATACATTACTCATAGTAAGTGTAACAGGCATCATCTTTTTTGGTATAATGAGCGCGGTGAAATCGTAGATATGGGCAGAACTAAAAGAGGAGTAGATGAGATCAATGCCGGTTCAATGGCCGACATCGCTTTTCTATTGCTTATTTTCTTCCTTGTGACGACCACTATGGATGTGGATTCAGGAATTATGAGGAAGCTTCCTCCACCGCTGGATCCAAGTGTGCCACCACCRCCTCCAATTAAACAACGCAATGTATTTACAGTGCTGGTTAACAGCAATGATCAATTGTTGGTTGAAAATGCGATTGGAAGTGTGGCAACYYTGAGGGATCAGTGTAAAGAATTTGTGAGAAATCCKGGGAATAGAACGGACCTTTCAGAAAAGAAGCCTTCTGAGGTGATTGACTTTATTGGTGCATACCAAACGTCSAARGGAGTTGTATCTCTTCAAAATGACAGGGGCACGTCTTATGATATATAYATCAGGGTACAGAATGAACTGGTGGCGGCATATAGGGAGCTTAGGGATGAGTTGGCCATGCAGACATTTGGMAGAAAGTTTAATGAATTGAAAAAGGGGGAATCCAAGGCTATACGGAAGGCYATACCAATGATGATTTCCGAGGCGGAACCTAGAAGTATAGGAGGATAGCAAGAATATTTTTGTAGCAAATGTCAAAATTTAGAAAAAAAGGTAAAGGGGGAACGCCGGCGATTTCTACGGCGTCATTRCCGGATATTGTCTTTATGCTCYTGTTTTTCTTTATGGTTACYACAGTGATGAGAGAGGTGTCKCTTAAAGTGAAGATCTCCCCACCGGAAGCTACTGAGGTAAAAAAATTGGAAAAGAAATCTTTGGTGAGCTATATCTACATAGGACCTCCGATAAAAGCCCTGATAGCGACTCATGGAACAGAGCCCAGGATTCAGTTGAATGACGCCTAYGCAACGGTGGAAGATTTAGGYGAATACATCATTGCCGAGAGAGAAGCACGCAGTGAGAAAGAGGTGCCATATATGACAACATCTTTGAAAGTTGACAAATCCACCAAGATGGGCATTATTTCAGACGTAAAGCAAAAGCTGCGYGATCTGRATGCGYTGAAGATCAAYTACTCCACRAAAAAAGGSATTCAGCCTAAATAGCCTTTCGGGGTAAGTATCATCCGCAGATTTTAAGCGTCTTATCAGCGTTCCAGGAAACGTTTTTCATCCGGGGATTCACCGTTCTTCTTATCCAGAAATCGCGTTAAGTAGAATTTTCTGTAAGTTTTTCTCTTTTATGTATTACATAGAGCAGTGCCGCAATCGCCAATGCGCTGGCAACGGTAAAAAGTGACCCATCTGCTGAAGAGCCAAAGTTGTTTTCTTCAATACCAACAGCTTCCACTCCTTCGACATACACAAATATTACTGCAGCTGCATTGTTAATGAGATGACAGAAAATCGGCAATAAGAGGGATCCTGACCAAACAAAGAGATACCCAAACAGCACACCGAGCATCATTCGCGGGAAAAACCCATAAAACTGCATATGCATCGCTGAGAATAAGATGGCCGCAATCAAGATGCCGACATGTATATTCTTAGTCCAGCTAATTAAGATCCGCTGCAGGACTCCCCGGAATAGCAGTTCTTCACCCACGGCAGGAATGATTGCAATCATCAGGAGATTCAGGAGCAGGTCTCCTGTGGAATCCATGTACAAGAACTTCTCTGTTACTTCGGCAGCACTCGCTTCAGCTTGCTGCATCCATCGCTCCAAACCCGCCAGGAAATCAGGTAGTGCCATGGCTTCGTTCACTATGATCATCCAATTGATAATAGGCATGGAGAGGAGCATGATCATTGCAGCCAGGAAATAGGTAATTGGCAATGCACTCTGGTTCAACCGCAGATAGTCAACTGGTTGTTTGTTGACCAGGTAAGCGAAGATAAGCGCGGGAATAATGAATATGCCGATATGTTGTAAAATCTGCATGAGCTTCAGGGCTGACATTACATTTGGCTCATCTATCTGACCCAGGATATCGGGGCTAAGAAAAGAAACACCGAATATTAAAGTGCTCAAAACGACACCAATCAGGATGAACATTGAGGCTGAAAATATTACAGTAACACCCAAAAAGACGAACTGAAGGGGAGGCGCATGATTGACCCATGAGAGAAACCCAACATGCCCATTTTCTGTCTGGAAATTTTTGGTGTCTGATTGGTTCGCTTCTTCCGACATGTGTTTGTTTGCGCTTTCTGCTAGCTGTTTATAAAAGTGTATTCCCGATCCGCGAAACAGGAACCTGTCCACTGGCGGATTGATGCGAATATACGAATGGATTTCCGACTGGATGTCTGCTTAATACACCATTGATTAAGCCAGAGCAATTGCAAGCTATATCTCCGGGGATTTGTCATAAATAGATCAGATGCTCCCAATAGATTTCGGACGTGGTAAATTTGTCCTGGTAACTATTCGTAAATTTGCATCCGCCACGMGGCGGATTTGTAGCTAAGAACTATGGTGAAAATYGGAAATATTGAGTTGGGTGAGTTTCCACTCTTGCTGGCACCAATGGAGGATGTGAGTGATCCTCCTTTTCGTGCACTGTGCAAAGAGTAYGGTGCTGACCTAATGTTTACTGAGTTTATTTCATCGGAAGGGTTGATCCGMGATGCAGCCAAAAGTGNTTAAAAAACTGGATGTGTTTGAGCAGGAACGCCCAATAGGAATACAGATATTCGGTGCTGAGATCAGTTCAATGAAAATGGCAACGGAGATTGCCACAGCTGCAAAACCGGATCTTATAGATATCAACTATGGTTGCCCGGTTAAGAAGGTCGTGGGTAAAGGTGCTGGTGCTGCGATTCTGTGCGACGTGCCAAAAATGGAAAAACTCACTGCTGAGATTGTGAAGTCAACAGATCTGCCGGTTACGGTAAAAACCAGGTTGGGATGGGATGAGAATACCAAGTACATYGTTGARGTYGCTGARMGATTGCAGGATGTGGGCATCCAGGCGATCTCCATTCATGGAAGGACGCGCAAGCAGATGTATAAGGGAGAAGCGGACTGGACGCTGATAGCGGAGGTGAGAAACAATCCACGTATGCATATACCCGTATTTGGCAACGGCGATGTAACAACGCCTGAMCGCGTTAAAGAGGTTAAAGAAAAGTACCATGTTGACGGAGTTATGATTGGCCGCGCCAGCATTGGTTACCCCTGGATCTTTAATGAGATGAAAYACCACCTGGAAACGGGGGGCTACCTGGAGCCGCCAATACTGAGGGACAGGGTAGCCGCGTGCTTCTCGCATCTTGAGCGGTCTGTGGAATGGAAAGGTGAACGCCTCGGTATCCTGGAAATGCGACGGCATTAYAGGAACTACTTTAAGGGCATATCAAATATAAAGGACTATCGTCTCAGGCTTCAAACAGAGGACTCACTCGAGCAGCTGCACAGCATTCTGAACGAAATTACCACGCTGGAGCCGATGGGCATTGACTGAAAACAGGCTAATCTTTATTGATAGAGCATTATGCTAACACTGTGGGCTTCCCTTGGGCTTAGAATCAAAAGCAATGGCCACCATTTCTTTTCAATTGGCATTCCCYTACTGCTCATACCTTTTCTTTATTCCAACCGGCTGMTTGACCCWGTACTCATACCCAAGTTTCTTGCATTTGCGGTCTTTCTGGTGATCTATGGCATTGCTACCGTGTATAGGTTATTCAATAATCGCGAAGCGCATTTCGCGATTCTCAGAACTGATCTGGTAAAGTACTTTGTTGCTTATTTTATTATTTCCGCAGGTAGTCTGACCTATTCTGTTAATGTATCCGAGGGATTATTTGAGGTTGCTAAGATTGGATTGTTTCTGATATACTTGATACTGCTTCTGATTCAGTATGGGCAATCAGATGATCTGGGCACGCAATTGGCTAAATATGTTATCCTTTTTTCTACCGTAGCTGCAATTGCCGGATTGGCTCAGTACACYGGTCTGGCAAGGTTGGGTGAGGTATCGCATTTGGAGCTCTATGATATCAGCGTAACATTTGCTCATAAGAACCTCTATTCCCAGGTTTTACTGCTCTCACTTCCATTCGCATTGTATGGTGTACTGGTGTTCCGGTCCTTTTGGAGATTGTTGAGCATTGTCTGCAGTTTCTTGTCGTTGTGCTTAATAACCGTTCTCCTTTCAAGGGCTGCATGGATAGCCCTGGCCACAGGTGGATGCGCCACCCTGGTTTTATGGATGATCATAGACGGAGCGAAATACGGCTACTGGACGGTGGTGAAAAAGAGCGCACAGAAAACGCTGATAGTAGGTGGCATACTTCTGATTGCTATTTCGGTTTCAGTGTTGGCTTATTCAAAGCTGGATACCGTGGAAACCATCAGGGGGCAAATAGCTTCCATTGGCAATATTCAGCACAGTTCTACAAAGGACAGGATTTCACTTTGGAAAAAGTCCTTGCAGYTAGCCGAGGAAAATCCACTGTTGGGTKCYGGTACCGGATCCTGGAAAATACAGATCAATAAAACCGGAACCGGGGATATGAGATCTATTGACGGTGCTACATTTTTTCAAAGACCTCACAATGATTTTTTATGGATATTGAGCGAAACGGGCCTTGTTGGCCTCCTGGCATCTGCATTGATAATCTTGACCGCAATGMGGTATATCCGCAGAATATTAAARGARGAACAGGACAGTAGTTTAAGACTTTTTACCTAYTTCGTTTTCTTTGGGATCGTAGAGTATTTGGCGTTTAGCTTTTTCAGTTTTCCAAAGGAACGCTATGAGCCCGTTCTTCTCCTGTGTATATTCCTGGTGCCCTTAACACTCAATTACTCAAATCGTAAAGCAGYCACCACCAGCAAAGTTTCCGAGGATGCTTTAACCGGATATTCACTGTTAGGTGTGCTGGTGTTRGCSGCCTGTCTGGTGGTAGTYTTTGGKCGTTTCCAATCCGAGGCTCATGCAARATTGGCATTTAAAGCAAGATCGGATAATGATTGGAAGAAGGTGGTTGARGAAGTTGAYCTGGCMGAGTCRTCWTTTTATCRATTGGATCCAACAAGTACACCCTTGCGATGGTACAGYGGMTCGGCSCAATTYAATATGCAGAATTTTGCGAGYGCYCTAACAGATTTCCAAAAGGCATATGAAATTCATCCGTACCATATTCACGTACTCAACAACCTTGCGTCTACTTATATTGTTCTCAATCAACCGCAGACGGCAATGGACTTCTATGACAAGGCTATTGCCATTAATCCAGGTTTCAGAGATGCACATTTGAATAAGGCAATTATCTATTACAACGGCCAGCAGGTTGAACAAGCTTACAGCAGCTTAAGAGAGATTCAAGAGGCCAGCAATGATTTCAGGCATTCTATACTATTGCTCAAAATACTGATTCCCAGGATTGACAGTTTTCTTGAAGAAGTAGAACAACGCCAGCTGAAAATGGCGATTCTCAGTATTCGAAATGATGAGGATTGGGTRYTAAGTGTTCACTTTAAGTCAGTTGTAGAGAAAAGGCCTTTTGAGTACCAGTTGTTTCTCGATGGCCTTTATGTCTTGGAAATAGCGGAAAAATCGATTACATTTGATCAAGCCGCAGTGCTAAAATTGCAGTATGTCTCTAAGTTCAATTGGTTATAAATTTCTCAATACTTCTTTACTGCTGTGCTGTTTGTGTTGGTGCATTGCATCGAACGGACAGAGCATATCAAGTGTGTTTCCATCTGGAGCAGATCAAGGGGAATCGCTGACTATAGGCATCAGTGGCCAAAACACAAACTTTGGACAAAGTACCAGTACTTTGCTTTGGTTTAGCCAGGGTTCTGTTACCATTRTTCCTGATTTTACTACTGTRGCGTCTTCCACTTTAATGACGGGCGATTTCACTTTTTCCTATGCTCACCCWCCGGGCTATTACGACGTTSTTTATTACGATCTTATTGATGGYACCTTAATGTTAAACCAGGGATTTTTACTGGGRCCRGGTCCAAATCAGCCGTTAATTGTCACCGTCAATCCAAATTCCGCGCARAGAGGAGATGTATTRTCAGTTGCTATAAGTGGCCAAAATACTGCCTTTGATCAAGGTTCCAGTACGATTCCCCTGTGGTTCGTACAGGGTTCTGAAACGATTCTCCCTACTTCCATGACCATTAGTTCGTCTACTGAGCTTATCGCCGATTTTACAATTCCACAAAGTGCGAGCCTCGGTTATTACAACGTTGAGTTATTGGATCCTGTCAATGGGTATTTGTCAAAGGTTGATGGATTCAATGTGCTGGAAGGAGATCCATGYAGCCTGACGGTGGCAATGTCGGTTAATGATGAACTTGACCCTGGAATGAACAATGGATCGGTAACCGCTATTGTATCCAATGGAGTTTYRCCAATCACCTATTTATGGTCTACTGGRGCAAATACATCTATGATAACSGGTGTCGCKCCGGGTGTTTATAGCTGTTGGATCGTAGATGCCGACGGCTGCGAGAGTGCGGGAACAGGGGTGGTTCAGGCATTYCAATGTACRGTKACGGGTGTGGAATCCAGWACACCGGAGTCATCCCCGGGGGCSGGAGATGGTACCGCGACAATTTCAGCTTCAGGAGGTACTGCGCCGTACAATTACTTTTGGGATACTTTTCAAACTACAAGCACCATTACCGGACTTGCTGTGGGATTTTATGACGTAACCGTAACAGACGTGAACGGATGTACCTATCAAACATCTGTGGCAGTTTCGGTTACTGGATGTGGTTTAGTGGCAAGCGTTTCGGGAAGCAATGAGTTACAGGATGGGGCAAATGATGGCAGCGCAACGGTTGCTATCACAGGTGGTACGGCCCCRTTTACGGTAACCTGGGATAACTTTCAAACAACAAACACTATTTCAAATCTCGCACCRGGGGACTACACMGTAACYGTRAYGGATGCATTGGGSTGTTTGGCTTCYGCGACTTAYACSGTTGAAGCRGGACTGATCATTGGGATYGCTCAGCCAGTTTCTGCCGGAATCTCTGTGAATGTCTATCCCAATCCWGCAACSGAKGTGCTCWATTTTGAWATATCRGGTGTTGACAATGCGGAGATTTYCATTTACRCYTTTGSTGGKAAATACCTGAAAACGTTCASGGTRGAGGARGGGTTATCAAYGTTAARCACGGCTGATTTWGCCGGTGGGATCTACTTTTATCAGATTATTGGCAGTGGATCTTCTGATGTGAGAACCGGCAAGTTCCTTATTGCTGAATAATTTTGCGTTAAGGTCGATTGGCCCTCGTATTCACCGCAGCTGATCGTCTAGTTTTCGTAGGTTGGGAGTGGAGATTTCTTTTTCAGCCCCATCTTCCAACATTCCTTTCAGTATCCACTTGGTCTGATTCCTGATCTTCATAAAGTGGAATTTCATGTACTTCTCAAAATTGAAGGGCATCAATAAGGGTGCAAACCACAAGCACAGTGATAGCGTGAATGGATTAATGGCTATCCAGAAAAGAACTTTAAAAAAAGAGCTTTGTTTTTTTCCTGTTGTCTGATAGGCCTCAAAGGAGGCTTGTGCCACAACTTTCGCCCATTTGCTTTTGGAGAATTCGCGAAATGACCACCCGGCACATTCGAGTCCCGCTACCAAGGGCATCAATACAGATGAGATAAGTTGAACCATGCYGCCCGTTGATTGATCACTTCCCCGTACTACAGGCATCTTTCCGCGTTTGAGTGTTTCAAGTACACCTTTCAGTCGACTTTCAGGACCTCTTATCGGTACTTTTGTAAAGTAAGGGAACCAATATGCAACTCCTCCTGGTGTATTGATGATTTCCCCTTCCAACGGCGATTGCCAGGCGATAAAGGTGATGTACCCATACACAACGCGGTTCAGGTGTTGCTGTCCAATATCAAGTCTTCTGGAGCCTTCCGGAGAGAGAAGCACCAGTGTTGCATCGCCGGTTGCATTGGCTATATCTCCTATCCATGACGAATCTAAAGCGTTTGATGGAACGCAAAACCACACCTGGTCCCAACTGTTGGTGTTAAGTGAATCAATGGAGTATTGCACATCAAAGTTCCTAAGGTAAATAGGTCCTCTGTTTCTGCCATCGTTTAAAGGGTATAGCGGCAGCCCCTGATGCTTAATGGTGTTAAAATGTTCCCGGTGTTTTTCCCGAACGAGAAAGGTGATTTTAGCCCCTCCTTCTTGTAGATGACGAGCAAAAATCTGCCCGGTTGCACCGGCTCCGATTACAAGGACATTCATACTAAGCGATGGCTACATTCTCGGGTTGAATCCTGCTTACCGGTAACAATGCAGCTAAAAAACCGATTGCGAACACAGTTAAGAAGACGTAGAGAAAGTCAGTAAAGTACATGGTCACAGGAATGGCATCAGCGACAAAATTCCCTTCAAATTTAATGATCTCGAATGTAGATTGGGCATAACAGATTCCTGCGCCCAGCAACAAACCGCTTACATTGCCGATTAGTGAAATGAGGAGCCCTTCCGTTAGAAAGATCTTCTTTATGCTCTGTGACTCAGCGCCCATCGCCGCCAGGATTCCAATGTCCTTCTTTTTATCCAGGATGATCATGGTGATAGAAGCTACTGAATTGAATGCGGCAAGAATTGCAATAAAGCTCAATATGAGAAACACGGCCCACTTTTCTGACTTCATTATTTTATAGAGAAAAGCATGTTGTTGATACCGGTTATTCACGTGGTAATCTTCACCGATAATCTGGGTTATTTGCTGTTGAATATCTTCCGTGTCTGCCCCTTTTGTCACCCCAATTTCTATCGCGGATACTTCTGAATCATATTGCAAAAGGTCTCGTGCAAAATTGATTGGCACAATTACGTATTCCACATCAAAGTCCTTCTGGATTGAAAAGATACCTCCGGCTTGAATTTTTTTCAGTTTAAACGCATCCGTTGAATTAATGCTCGTTTTGACACCCCGCTTGGGTACATAAATTGTCATCGGGTTGAATAGGTCATTTACACTAATCGACAAGGAGTAGGCTATTCCCTGACCGACAATCGCAAAAGATCTTTCATGCTCTTCCARGACGAACTGTCCTTCAGTCATCATTGAATCAACCCCACTCATCTTTACAAAATCAGCTCCAACACCTTTGATCGTAGCTATATATTGCTGATCCCGATATTTGATCAAGGCGCTTTCTTCCAGCACTYCTGTGTAAAAAGCAACCCCTTCCAGCTTCTTAAGCTCYTCTATCGGRAAATCATTATGATCAAAGGTCTTTCCCGTTTTTGCAGTAATCTTAATATCAGGGTCAAATGAATTGAAAAGGGAGATGACCAAATTTTCCAATCCATTGAAAGCCGAAAGAACAACAATAAGAGCCATCGTACCAGTGGCAACAGCGATCACAGCAAACCCCGAGATCAAATTGATCACATTGTGGGATTTCTTGGCAAACAGGTAACGCTTGGCGATAAAAACGGGTAAATTCAAACTCTACGAATTACGAATTTGTACGAATATACGAATGAGGCTATAAAGTCCTCTGATTCAACGTCCCAATAATTGTAAACGTCCAAATGTTAGGGAATGCTCTGCTTTGGAGGCACATCGGTCATGGGCTTTAACCTATCACGTATCATAGCCTGACTTCATCGAAGAGCTATGAGAAGGGAAATTGAACGATAGAACCAATGAATTTCACGAACCTGTCTCCAACCGTATAGATTTATAAGGGCACCTTAAATAAAACCTGAGGGGCCCGGTGTACACGATTCGTACATTCGTACAAATTCGTAATTCGTAGATGGATTATTTCCAGGCCTTTACAATCAGTCCCGTTCCCGTGTGCCAATTGAAACATGTATCCAGGTAATTCAAGACAAAGCAAAATGGGTAAACAACCAGGTAGTACAGTGGGAGTATGATAAAGAACAGTTTGCTCACTCCAAGCATTTGGATGGGATACTTCATGGACAATCGCCATGATATTTTTCCAGTTGCGCCATAAGAATATCGGGCTTCTACATCTGAAAAACCTGCGGCTCTCAACTTTTTCTCAATGTCTTCAATATTGTAACCGTCCCGGACGTGTTCCTCAATAAACGATGAGTCATCATCTTCGTTGACATCCGATCCACCCTGGTCCGAAGGAGTAGAGATAAGAAGCATCGCCCCATCTTTCATAGATGCATAATAGTTGCGAAACACCAATTCATCCTCAAGTATGTGTTCCATCACATCTACGCAGAGCACAAAGTCGAAGCAACTTTCTGTTTTGAACTCTGTCAGATCTGCAATTTTGAATAACACATTGCTACGACCTATTTGGGTGAAGAACTTATTGCAGTCTCCAACTTGCTCATCCTTTACGTCCACAGATAAAATATTCCAGCTTTTATTTATTCCTGACAGGTAATAGGAGTATTGCCCAAATCCAGCTCCCGCATCAAGAATATGTGTTTTATAATACAATCCYACTGATTTCCTKCGCCAGGTGGTCCACTTCCTCACCTCTTTTTTGATGTGCCAGGTTCTCAGCAAGAGAAGGTCCAGCAGCTTATAAAACACAATGCGCAGAAATGGCGCCTTGTTAAAAAAATTACCCAGTCTTCTTTTTATCGGATCGTATTCCATGCTAAATGAAAATTCTAAACTCTAAACTCTAAACTCTAAACTCTAAACTCTAAANNCNNNNCNNTAAACTSTAAAMATACGTGTTGGCAGGTGGATCCAAAACAGATCCTAAATTCAAAATARCTACTGTAATKGGCKATTAMTGTTTTGAATATTGGAGTTTTTATCATTTGATATTTTTTAGAGTTTTAAAATTTGGATTTAGGGTTTTCCTTCATGAATAAAGAACTAATCTATCCAAAGCAAAATTTAATTGCTTCCATGCTTACTCTTTGAGGAGTTGAGAAATATGGTCTTCATAATCAAGCGAGTCATCGATATAAAACTCCAGTGCCGGAACTATCCTTAGCTGATTCTTCACTAAATTACCCAGTCTTTTTCTTACTGCAGAACTCTTTGATTTTATCTCTTCCAGGATGATTTCTTTTAGTTCAGGATCGTTGTTTTGTGCTCCACCTTTGCTAAGTGGGAAAATGCTCAGATACACCTTCGCTTGAGCCAAATCAGGGCTAATCCTAACGGTGGTCACAGTAATAAACGCGTTTTTTGTACCCATCTGAGAAGCTTGAAATAAATTGGCCAGCTCCTTTTGAATAAGTCGCGATACTTTATTCTGACGCTTCGTATACATAAGTAAGACCGTGATTTTTTGGGCCTGTCTGCCCCAAAGGTCCCAAGGACTCCCTCGGAGGATGCCTTCGGCACCGGCAAGGGCAGGCGGCTGCAAATGTATTAAATATTTCGTTCCGGATTGGGATGGACAATAATTCCTAATTTTGGTAAAATGCCTGWGAGCGCCATGTTMTACAAATATCCGTTCGTTGTACTTGATTCYCRGAAGAGGAGYATAATCATGATGCTTCTTCCTTTACTGYTTAGCATTGCGCCCGTACATTCCCAGGTTACMATYACCTCTGATTTGGTCACATCTGGCGATACTGTTATGTATAGAGGAATCGATTTTTATCCCGATTCGAGCATTGTCCCGGGAGGTGCCGGKTTGAGTGTGTGGGACTTTAGTTCYCTGGTCAATGATGATCTGGACACGTTGAATTTTGTCGATCCTCTCACAACACCTTACTTTTTGAAATTTCCAACGTCGACCATGTGTGTGGCGAACAAATATGGSTACACATATTTCCGTAAAACGGCTGCAAGTCTTGGCTTGGTGGGAAGTGCACTTGATTTCATAGGCAACGGMACCTTGCTCGCGGTTAAAGCATTGCCGGATCTAACGTATATCCCATTTCCATCAACTTATCTGACAAGCTTCAACAATTCTTCYAYAATCAACGAAATGTTGCGGGCTGAGGATTTAAATGCTAATAATTTTGATTCCATTGCAATAGTWGGTACGGTGCAGACTTTTGCAACGTTCGATGCATATGGAACTATGATAACACCATTTGACAGCATGGAGGTAATTCGGCAGAAGGTTACGGAGGTTCTGAATTACACGGTGACGGGWAAAAAATACCTGGCTGGTCAGGTGTTGTACTCGAATTTGCTTATATCAGAGAGCTCTACGGAAACCCGTTATTTGTGGTGGACCGACAGTGGTGGTGTCAAATTCCCGGTTGTGGAGATGGATGTCACGCTGGCAGGCGTTGTTCGCTCGGTGCAATTTGCCATATCCTTGAATGTCAGGATCTCTGGAGACTTCGTGACAGCCTGCCACGATTCGTGCAATGCAGAGGTATTTGTACTGGGCGGTGATTCGTCTTATAGTTACATTTGGTTTGACCCTGATACGCAGACAACCGATACAGCGCGTGGACTGTGCCAAGGCAGCTATCAGGTGGAGGTTACGGATACTACGGGGGCATATGTGCGTATAGCTTTTAAGGTGGCCAATGCCACTGAGATTACTGCGCTCGTTGAGGGTTTCACAGCATCCTGTGAGACTTGCAATGATGGAGTAGCTGTTGTATCTCCTTCAGGTGGRACGGCCCCATATTCATTTCTGTGGGACAGTAGCGCTGCTTTTCAGATCACCGCKGTGGCTCATGATCTGGTCMYWGGTCCGTATTCGGTGACMGTGGTTGATGATAATGGCTGTCCAAAACAGTTCTCTGCWCAGGTAAAATTGTTTGATGGAGTAAAAATTTATCCAAATCCGGCAGATGATGTTCTCATCATTTTTACAAGACTGGATGGACAGATGGARTTTCAGGTGTTTGATCTGTCTGGCCGGATGGTGCGTTCCTATGCGTATTATGCAAGTGAGTCGACATTAGACGTGAGCACCTTACCAGAAGGACACTATATCTACCGGTTAATTGATGAAACTGGGGTAGAATTGAAATTCGGTCACTTTGAGGTTATTCGCCCCTAATGGTATGCTTGCATACAATGGTAAATAATTGTAATTTCGCCCCTTATAACTTATAAACCTACCAGATGAACACAAAATTACTCAGCTTACTTACGGTCTTCAGCATGATGGCTTCGGTATCTATGGCACAAATTACCATTGACTCTACTGATATGCCTGGTATTGGCGACACAGCAATAATGGGAATTGATACGATTGCACCAGCGCTAATGGTGGGTGATACTGGGTCTCAGACATGGGATTTTTCAACTATTCAGATTGACAATTTTGACACGGTGCGTTACGTAGATCCTACAACTACTCCTTATACGGCTGATTTTCCAAATGCGGATCTGGCTATTGAGGGAGCTACAAACACGTACCAAACATTGGATGCGAGTGCGTTGATTAGCATTGGGCAAGCCGGGGCTGATCCTTTCGGAGCAGGGGTAATTGTTTCTGCCCCTTTCAATCCTACGCAGAYAATTGTTACACTCCCATCTACGCWTGGAACRACGTTCTCKGGAACMACGGGTTTTGACCAAATAATAAATACRCAGCCGCTGGGATTGCCYGTGCCGRAYRTTGATTCTATTCGYTTGRTACATAGCTCTTCATATACAAGTGTGTTTGATGCGTATGGGAACCTTACTACAAGYACYRMTACCTATGCAACGATYAGGGAACTCTATACGGAGSAAACGGTCGATAGTATTTTTGCATAYTGTAGTRACCCTGYGGGCTGCAATGTTTTCATTGCAACGCTTCCATTTGGTTGGGGCTTTGTACCTTCTSMGGTCACTCAGTTGATAGTAGGGCTTGATAATCCGGCCATTGATACGACGTATACTTACAAGTGGTGGGCTAATGGTGAAGATGTTCCGGTWGCTGAGGTGGTAACCGATGTCCCYGGAGTTTTGGGAGTGGCATTGTCRGCYAAGTATAAATTGGGGAATGATGTATTCGCCGTGGCTGGTGGAACTACAMTRACCAGCTGTAATTTGGGATGTGACGGAACAGCGACKGTGAAYGGTTTAGGTGGYACGGGTGCATACAACTATGTTTGGGATGATTCACTCGCCCAAACAACGGCTACTGCTACAGGGTTGTGYGCTGGAACRTACAAYGCATATATTGTTGATGGCMTAGATACTTCGTCTACAGTTTCTTTTACTATTGGAGAGCCAWCAGCGATTMTAATGGTTCTTACACCGACTAATTTTCCAAATAATGATTCWGGGATTGTKACATCKATAATTAAYGGTGGAACCACWCCCTATGGTTTTKCGTGGAACTCCATTCCACCGCAAACTACAGCWGGTGCTATAGACCTGGTCCCSGGTTGGTATACCTTAACKGTAACTGATGCCAATGGATGTATAGCGATRGACAGCGCAGAGATAATTGTTTATCCCGCCGTTGATTCTATAACAAGTACAGYCGAAACATCGGYAATCTGTGATGGAACAGCTTCAGTCACCGTTAGTGGCGGGGTGCCCCCATATACGTATTTATGGAATGATTCCACTGCACAGACAACAGCTACCGCCACTGGTCTCTGTGGTGATAGTGCTTATACGGTGACAATAACGGATAATGCTGGTTCTACATTGAGTAGCACCGTGACCATTGACGCTTATGTAGGAGTCGCTACTTACGCAGGCAATGTGACTGTTTCAGTTTATCCAAATCCTGTGACCGACAAGCTCACCATTGAGACCGATATGGTGGATGATGCGACATTTATCGTCTACAACATCATTGGCGAACAGGTTATTAATGCACCAATAACCTCCGGGCGGAATGCGGTCGTTACGGATGGTCTTGCTAATGGAATGTATGTATTCCAATTGGTGAATGATCAGGGWGAGGTTRTGCAGGCGGGTAAGTTTACAGTTGAGCGTTAACTGAACTGACCAATACCAAATTAYTRGAAAGCGGGTTTCGATTACGGRACCCGCTTTTTTARTATAACAAGTTGTTATATGGGTARCGCTTCATATGAAGCGGCTTAACGGTATTGTAAAGCTGCTCTTTCAGAGCAAGGCGGCCAGATTTTTCCAAAGCCGAGATGAACAGACAAGCGCGAATATTTGAGTTGCCATCCGCTGCAAGTTTCGCCATCCAGGTTTTTCTCAGCTGCTGGGGATTGAGTTTCTCCTTGAATGCATCCACTTTGTTAAACACCAAAATTGTTGGAATCTCCGCCGCACCGATTTCCATCAAGGTATTGTTGGCGATGAGAATTTGATCTTCAAAGGAAGGATGTGATATGTCAATCACGTGGATCAATACATCAGCTTCGTTAACCTCGGCCAGGGTCGATTTGAAAGATTCAATSAGCTGATGTGGCAGYTTTCTGATAAACCCAACCGTRTCTGAGAGCAAAAAGGGGAGGTTCTTTACAGTTACTTTTCTGACCGTCGTATCCAGKGTGGCAAAGAGCTTATTCTCAGCAAGCACATCCGTTTTGCTGAGAGCATTCATCAAAGTTGATTTTCCCGCATTGGTATAACCAACCAATGCAACCCTGATCATGCTGGCTCTGCTTTTCCGCTGAGTCACCATCTGTTTGTCAATCGTCTTCAATTTATTTTTTAGGCGCTTGATCATTTCCCTGATGATCCTTCGGTCGGTTTCCAGTTCAGTTTCTCCGGGTCCTCGAAGTCCGATTCCACCTTTCTGCCTTTCCAGGTGCGTCCACATACGGGTGAGCCTTGGCAGTAAATATTCATATTGTGCAAGCTGTACCTGAGCCTTTGCGTGAGAAGTTCTGGCCCGGCTGGCAAAGATGTCTAAAATCAAGTTGTTCCGATCAAGCACCTTGCAATTTGGGCGCTCAGGGTTCTTGTTGAGGAGTTTCTCGATATTGCGAAGCTGCGTAGCAGATAGTTCATCATCAAAGATCACCATGTCAATGTTCTGCTTGAGAACGTAATCCCTGACCTCAGCAATTTTTCCTGATCCCAGGAAAGTCCTGGGATTGGGTGCATCCAGTTTTTGAACAAATCTCTTTACTATAATAGCATCAGCCGTATAGGCAAGAAATTCCAGCTCGTCCAGATAATCATCTGCCAGATCTTCCCTTTGACGCCCAATGACCAGGCCTATCAAAACGGCTTTCTCCTGTGTCTTTTTTGTTTGATTTTCAGAACCCATCAAGGGAATAAAAAAGGAAAGCCTAAAAGGGGAGGTAATTTCTGCTAATTGCGCTCCAGGGCCATGGGATCGAAATCAAGATGAGTAGCAGGCCGATCAGGTAAAAGAYGGCTGTTTTTTTGTGTTTTCCATGATCGTCRCTGGCTTTAAGTGCYGATTTCCGCCCTATCGTAATCACTGCAACTGCGACAATCATGATGGTGATATGCTCMACWGTCCAGTAGCGGTTGGGCATCTTCATCATTTCCGCCATCGGGCCAAAATTYACGGCCGGACTAATGCCATAAAGGATCARTCCSGTAAGCAATTGAATATGKAGGGARATGTTCGYAAAGAGGCTCAACTTAACGTCTCCGGYACCGTGTTCCTTATTGCTGAACCATCCAGCCACTGCCTTAAAAATAACCAACAGTATCAAAACGAGTACTGCGTAACGCCAAATGGAATGAAAATGAATAAGCCCCTGATACATAATATGGATTTTATAGTTGCTCAAAAGTATCAAAAATATTAGCAAACAGTTCGTGCCGTTTTCTCCATGCATTCTCTGGAAATATTCTATTTTTGTTCCGCTTTGAAGTTGGGATTATGATACGGATCGCGGTTTTTCTTACTTACTTCTTATCGACTTGTCTGGCTGGCTACAGCCAGGAAACCTTCCCCGTGAATGGGATGCATGACAAGGGTCATATTGTTTATGCCTTCACCAATGCCAAAGTATATGTGGACTACAAGACCATAGTCGATAACGCTACGTTGCTTGTGCAAGATGGCAARGTGCTTTCCGTAGGATCAGGTACCGCAATTCCGAAGGGAGCKCTCGTCTACGATCTCAAGGGCAAATATATTTATCCAGGTCTTATTGACTTGTCCAGTAAGTATGGAATGCCCGCGAYGGGACCAAAGAAGAAAGGGGATAGRCAACGAAGACCACAAATGGCYAAGAAGGTAGCCAGYGGCTTTGGTTGGAATCAGGCAATAAGACCTGAACGAAATGCTTCGGACCAATTCAAGGTAAATGCAGAGGCGGCTAAGAAATTAAGAAAGCAGGGGTTTGGAACGGTACTCTCATCAGAAAAGGATGGAATAGCTCGTGGAACATCAGTGCTGGTTACGCTGGGGTGGCAAAAGGAGAAYRMRGARATTKTSTTGTCCCRTGCRGCSGCCRGTTATTCATTTTCCAAAGGGTCATCAAAGCARGGCTATCCATCTTCATTGATGGGGTCTATTGCCCTGCTCCGACAGACTTACCTGGATGCCCAATGGTACAACGGTTCAAAAAACAGAACTGAAGAAAACTTATCGCTGGATGCATGGGACGCATTGCAGTCGCTTCCTCAAATCTTTGAGGTCAATGACAAATTGGATGTGTTGAGGGCTGATAAGGTAGGTGATGAATTTGGAAAGCAATATATCATCAAAACRGGRGGAGACGGGTACAAGCGCATCGCTGAGATTAAGGCAACAGGAGCAAAGTGCATTGTACCGGTAAATTTCCCGAAGCCATATGATGTATCTGATCCTTAYGATGCAGATAATGTAACGCTRGCTCAGATGAAACATTGGGAGCTGGCTCCCACTAACCTGGCTGTTTACGAAGCAAACGGAATTGAATTCGCTATAACCAGCGATGGCCTTAAGAAGAAAGAAGAATTTTGGAAATCAATCAGAAAATCTATTGCCCATGGTTTGAGCGAGACGGGTGCTTTAAAGGCGATGACTTATACCCCGGCGGCTATGGTAAATGCAACTGGTAAAATAGGAAGTCTCAAAACCGGCATGTACGCCAACTTCCTGATAACATCCGGCAATATATTCAAGAAGGAAACAACTCTTTATGAGAACTGGGTACAGGGGAAGCAATATATAATTGAGGATTACAACAAGCTTGATCTCAGGGGAGATTTTGATTTGAAGGTGGGAAAGGAGAACTATAAAATGAAGATCAAGGGTAAGGCATCCAGCCCGAATGGCGTTTTGGTGATCTCGGATACCGTTAAGATTAAAGTGAAGGTATCGGTAGTGGGTTCGGTGGTATCCTTGAATTTTAAGGATAAGAAGGATAAGTCTGCGGGTATTATCAGGTTAAATGGAAATGTTGACGGTGGTGAATGGAAGGGAAAGGGACAATTGGCGGATGGCGAGTGGGTCTCATGGACTGCRAAGAAAACAGGAGAGTTTGTTGCGAAAGACAAGAAGGAAAAACCAAKTAAACCTGATGTGGGAAAGGTTTATTACCCCAATATGGCCTATGGKTGGGAACAAGCCCCCRAATTTGAAAATGTGCTTTTCAAAAATGCCACAGTGTGGACCAATGARAGTGAGGGAAACCTGRAAGGAGCGGATGTGATCATAACCAATGGCAAGATTACGTCAATAGGAAARGGRCTYAAGCAGCCTTCWGGRGGCAAAACCATTGATGCAACCGGGATGCATCTGACAGCRGGAATTRTTGATGAGCATTCACATGCGACCATTAGCGGGGGAGGCAATGAAGGCGGGCAGGCCATATCCGCMGAAGTTAGTATTGGGGACATTATCAATTCTGATAATATAAATATTTACAGGCAATTGGCGGGAGGTGTTACCAGTGCTCAGATCCTTCACGGATCGGCAAATCCAATTGGTGGTCAGTCGGGAATTATTAAGTTYAGATGGGGCTTGTCACCAGAGCAGATGAAGATAAAGGGAGCSGATGGGTTCATYAAATTTGCCTTRGGGGAAAATGTAAAACAATCTAATTGGGGCGACCTTAATACGGTCAGGTACCCCCAAACCAGAATGGGTGTGGAGCAGCTTTACTTTGATGCCTTCATCCGGGCAAAAGAGTACGATGCAGCYTGGGCAAAGTACAATGCGATGTCGAAAAAAACGAAAGCAGCGGCCAGCCCTCCAAGACGCGACCTGGAGTTGGAGGTATTGGCGGAAATTTTGAATAAAAAGCGCTTTATAACTTGTCATTCTTACGAGCAAGGGGAAATCAATATGTTGATGCACGTRGCAGATTCCATGGGGTTTAGGATCAATACCTTTACCCATATCCTCGAGGGATACAAGGTGGCCGATAAGATGAAGGCCCATGGGGTAGGAGCCTCAACTTTTTCRGATTGGTGGGCRTATMARTTTGAGGTAAATGATGCCATACCCTAYAATGGCGCCATCCTCGATGAAATGGGYGTGGTTACCGCYTACAATTCTGACGATGCGGAAATGGCCAGRCGRTTGAACCAGGAGGCGGCRAAAGCTGTCAAATATGGTGGAGTATCTCAGGAGAACGCCTGGAAATTTGTAACGCTCAATCCTGCAAAGYTGCTTCACCTMGATGATAGGGTAGGTAGCATCAAGGTAGGTAAGGATGCCGATGTGGTGCTGTGGACAGATAATCCATTGTCTGTTTATGCCAGGGTGAAACAGACTTATGTGGATGGCATTTGTTATTACGATGCAGATAAGGATAAATTAATGCGGGAGGTGATCAGGAAGGAGAGGGCGAGGATYATYCAAAARATGATCAARGCGAAGAAATCRGGTAGCCCAACGCAAAARCCAAACATGAACAAACCAAAGGAATTYAAGTGYACGCATGGGTATTAGGATTTACCATACCGTTSTTTTGACTTTGATATTGCTGGGTTCCGGCTTATYGGTGATGGCCCAGATACCTRTTCCGGTTGAGGATAATGAGAAAACGATTCTCTTCCTGAATGGCACAGCACATTTRGGCAATGGGGAGGTTATTGAAAATGCGGCAATAGCMTTTAAAGGATCTAAATTATCCCTGGTTGCAGATGCCCGGTTGATTCGCATTGATAAATCGGCTTTTGATACCATTATTGAAATTCCTGGAAAGCATGTGTATCCTGGTTTTATAGCCCCTAATTCTACACTTGGCTTGGTGGAGATTGGCGCGGTAAGAGCTACAAGGGACTTTAGAGAGGTGGGCAGCATGAATCCCAATGTSCGCTCAATTATCGCCTATAATACGGATTCAAAGATTACCCCCACCATAAGGTCGAACGGCGTGCTATTGGCCCAGATAACGCCCAGAGGTGGYCGGATTTCAGGCACCTCTTCCGTTGTGGAATTGGAAGGGTGGAACTGGGAAGACGCGGTATACAAGATGGATGATGGCATTCACCTCAACTGGCCGAAAGCGTTTACGCGCAAATGGGATTGGGGAGGTCCGGGGCCATCAAAGAAAAATGARAAGTACGAAAAGCAATTGAYATTCATCAGAACATTCTTTGAAAAATGCAAGGCTTATTCGGAATCCAAGGTAGCAGAGCGGGACCTGAAAATGGAGGCTATGTCGGGTTTATTCTCTGGTAAGAAATCCTTGTTCATTCATGTCAATGACGCCAACGGCATTGCTCAGGCCGTGCACTTCTACAAGAAATCCGGGGTGAAGAAAATGGTCATAGTCGGGGGAGAAGATGCCTGGAAGGTGACGGATATTCTTAAAGAGAACGACATAGCAGTTATGGTGAGGAGGGTCCACAGCCAGCCCAGCAGGGATTTTGAGGATATCGATTTGCCGTATAGATTGCCAGCGTTATTGCATGAGGCTGGTATATTGTTCTGCCTGGAAAACTCCGGTGATATGGAAGCGGCGGGAACAAGGAATTTGCCATTCTATGCGGGCACGGCAATCACTTATGGATTACCTCCTGAGGAAGCAGTTAAGTCAATCACTTCAAATACTGCCAGGATTTTGGGGATTGATGCTACGGTCGGCACATTGGAAGTTGGGAAGGACGCTACTTTCATTATCTCAACTGGTGATGCCCTGGATGTACTTACCAATAATATTGAATATGCTTTTGTGAGAGGCAAGAGCATTGATCTGGACAATCACCAGAAACAGCTTTACAGGAAGTTTAGAGATAAGTACGCCGCGGAGAAAAAGTAGCGGGCCAAATTGCCACGAACTCGTTATATCTCATCCCGCCAACGTCAGTTCGTCTAAGAACTTACCATCCTGACGTTGATTGAGATTAAAGATAGCTGATTATTACTATTCAATGGCAAGATTTGAGCAAGGTCCTCAAAAGGTCGTGAGCGCTTTATATGAACGGTTATAAATCGGATTATGCGGTTTATAAGAGTGCTAATTTGCTTCATTAGCCCCTTTTCCCCGATTATGGATAACAATCTTCGAAAATTGTATGCCAGGAAAATTAGTCCTATGTCAGCTTCAGCTTTGTCCATTCCTTTTTTGGTAACAATGTAATTGAAGCCCCATTGTCTTTTGATAGTACCAAAGGGATGCTCAACAATCGCTTGTCGTCTTTTATAAAGCTGCTGATCGGCCATAAGCCGTTGCCTGTTTAGCTCGATATCACTGGCATGCTCATGTCTCTCTACAACTCTGCCATACCGGGCTTTAGTACATTGTGCTTTGGCAGGGCAAGTTCTGCAGGCTTTGGTTTTGTAGTGCTGAACCTTGTATGTTCTTTTAAGATACCAACTTCCATTAGTTGTGAGCGTGTTCCCTTGCGGGCATAGATAGGTATTAGAATCAGGTGAATAGATAAAGTTTGCAAGGTTGTACTTTTCGTCTGGAGCTTTGGCGGAGGATGGTAGCCCTGGAATGGCAACAATTGTTTCCACACCCATTGAGTTTGACGCATTCAGTTCACCTGCGTTATGGTATCCTTTATCAAACAGTGCGGTGAACTGGTTAGACCCGAGAATAGATTTAGAACGGGCTACCATATTTGCCATAGCGTTTCGATCATTCTGGTTGGTTACCTTGTAATCAATGGGGATATTGTGCCTGGCATCTACGGTTGATTGCACATTRTAGGCCACCTCAGTTATGTTGTTTCTRACGATCAKSTGYCKKGWATCAGGATCGGAAGTTGATACTTGWTTTTCTCCKGACWGMTCSARCTGCTGCTCAACTTGTTTGTAATGYTTCTTCTGSTKGTTGTGYTTRTCTATWTYCTCTWTGATTTCCNYTTTTYCCNTGATCACCATCAGCTTCACCAAGAGCTTTGTTATATTGCCCGATCTTGTTKTCAATGTAGGCCAGGTGTCTTTCGATCTTCTTTTTGTTGTAATTRTTCTTTTTAGAATTCTGTGCCCTGAACTTTGTGCTGTCCCCTGCAAGGAGCACCCCACCGATCAGATCCAGGTTTTTAGCGATGCTAACAGTTTGCCGGAACACCTTCTTGATCGCTTTGGGATTATCCCTTCTGAAGTTAGAAACGGTATTGTGGTCGGGTTGCAGTCCTTTGACTAGCCACATCACTTCCACATTGCGCYTGCAYTCTTTTTCCAGGTCWCGRGAAGARCGCGTACGGTTYARGTAACCATACATATAGAGTTTAAGCAGGTCACYGGGATGGTAAGGAGGGCGGCCATCAGCAGGCGGCCGAAGGTTATTAAATCCAGGTGTTTCAAAATCCAGGCTGTCAACGAATACATCAATCACCCGTACAAGGTTGTTCTCTGCGATCAATTGGTCGATCGTTTCAGGAATCAACACCGTTTGGTTGCGGTCAAATCCTTTTATATGTCTCATGTATTAAAGATACACTGAACCRKAYSRAYARCCTYTRRATAMSAARCGGAGTTTTTAACAAANRGAATNGTTAAGTATTTAGACAGTCTGACGTTCTGAATAAATGCT
>NVRW01000021.1 GCA_002400975.1 Flavobacteriales bacterium
GGATGGATCACAGCTTCAGAGAACAACAATGATTTTTTTACCATAGAAAAAAGTACAAATGCTTCTGAATTTACTGTCGTTGATGTTGTGGATGGGGCCGGAAACAGCAATAACCTTATTTACTACCATGTTTATGATGACAACGGCAGTGAGCAAACAACTTACTACAGGTTAAAGCAAACCGATTATGACGGARAGTTTGCCTATTCKGATTTGGTGATTGTCAATTGCTCYCARGTGGAACAGACAGGATTTGCCATTATGCCCAATCCGGCAACAGACTATCTGAATATCATCTTAAAAGGCGCCAATCAGGGTGACGCCGTATTTACCATCTTTGATGGTGCAGGCAAGTTAGTGTACCAAAAGACCTTCTTTGGGGAGTTCAGGAGATTCACCGCCAATATTCACACTTTGGCCCCAAGCTTATACTATGCACGGTTAATCTCCAACGATCAGGTGTTCACCGAAAAGTTTGTGAAATTCTAGACCAGTCTTTAACAGAGCTCCCTGATCGGATCCCAGTAAACTTCCTCGAAATTCATTACCCGATCGTCTGCAACTTTAACTCCCTCCGCTTCCAATAAATCCTGCATCAGCGTAGASCCACCRAAATGGTTTTTGCCYGTTAGCAAACCAACCCTRTTAACCACCCTGTGCGCCGGAATAGYACCCTCCTGTGWATGTGATGAATTCATGGCCCAGCCCACCATCCGGGAGGAGCCCGCTGTTCCAAGATATTTGGCAATCGCACCGTAAGATGTTACCCTGCCAGGTGGTACCAGTTTTACCACTTCGTATACACGGTCRAAAAAACTGTCGTCCTTCAAAGCCTTACTSAATTCAAGTCTGCCTGCCGGCAGGCAGGTTAGGAATATCCTGCTTGCGAATTCTRAGYTTACCCTCCTTTTCCTTGAGGTCWGTAATRATATCCAGTCCACCACTAACCGTCTCCGCMAGGATACAGATAAATGATCCGCTCGGCGCTCTTTGAAGTGTGGATTCTATGGCCTCTCGTTCATCATATATTACCTGAATAGGCATATCCGGATTAACACTTTTGATACCCTGGATAAGCAACTCAACAATGTCCTCTGCAGTACGACCACGCAAGTGTGCATCTTGCCTGATCACTATCTCATCAAAATACTTGGCCGTACCTGCTCCRAACTCAATAATATCCTCGTCTCTTCGGTCGCCTGTTCCCGCTATAACTCCAATTTTAGGACTGTCCTCAACATTATTGAGGTACATACCAACGGCCTCCATTCCGGCRGGGTTGTGYGCAAAGTCCAAAAGCACCTTGAAATTCTGAAATTCAAACAAGTTCATTCTTCCCGGTGTTTGCACAGGAGAAGGGATRAATGTTTGCAGCGCCARGCGCAGCTCTTCTATTTTCACATTGCGCAAGAAKCCRGTMAGTACAGCCGGCAGAATATTTTGAATCATAAATACTGCAGTGCCGGAGAAAGTAAGTGGCATATTGATCACCTTGTCGATACGAATTTTCCATCCTCCCTTATTGATCGTCACGTAGCCATTTTCATAAATGGCCGCAATGCCACCGTCCCGGCAATGCTCTTTTACATGTACATTCTTCTCGTCCATACTGAACAGTGCAATGTTACAGTTCAACGCCTTCCTCATTTTCAACACCAAAGGATCATCSGCGTTCAACACCGCATATCCATCTCTCCTWACGGTTTCGGGAACAATGCCTTTTACACGAGCCAGTTGCTCCACRGTATCAATGTCCTGAAGTCCCAAATGATCMGGAGYTACATTGGTTACCACACCCACGTCACAGTGTCTGAATCCAAGTCCAGCTCTCAGCATCCCTCCCCTTGCACACTCCAAAACTGCAAAATCCACKGTAGGATCCATCAGCACAAACTCAGCGCTCTTTGGACCGGAGCAATCCCCTTTTTCCAGCATTCTACTCTGAATATAGATRCCATCWGAGGTTGTGTARCCGACCTTTTTGCCYACATTCTTCATGATRTGAGCTATCAATCGAACCGTGGTGGTTTTACCATTGGTGCCGGTAACGGCTACAATTGGTATTTGTGTACTTGATCCAGGTGGATATAACATGTCAATCACGGGCTCAGCCACATTCCGCGGAAAGCCCTCCGTCGGGTCCAGGTGCATCCGGAATCCCGGAGCRGCGTTRACCTCTAAGATCGCTCCTCCATTTTCATTAATTGGYACGTCTATTTCCGTCGCCATAATATCCATACCACAGATATCCAGACCAATTACRCGRGATACRCGCTCYGCCATAAARACATTGTAYGGATGYACYTTATGKGTTACATCCTTRGATGTRCCACCYGTGCTTAGATTGGCCGTAGTTTTYAGATATAAAACTTCATCTTTSGCAAGGACCGACTTTAAGGTTAAACGYTGGCCTTTCAACAGCCGTTCAGTCATCGCRTCTACCTTAATTTCAGTCAGCACATTCTCATGCCCGTAGCCCCGTCTGGGATCCTTATTGACCTCTTCTATGAGYTTTTCGATACTTGACTTTCCATCACCAATTACCGCCGCAGGGGTACGYTTGGCAGCAGCWACAAATTTGTGATYGATAACCAATAATCGGTAGTCAAAKCCAACTATAAAACTCTCCACGATTACYCTTCTTGAAAATCTCTTTGCAGCTGCAAACGCWGTCTTTGCCTCCCGCWTRGTRTTCACATTGATCGTRGCACCCTTCCCCTGRTTGCCATCAACAGGTTTTATCACCACCGGAAAAGGAACCTTAKYGAAYACCCAATCCAGATCCTCAACATTKCGAATAACCCTTCCCWTTGGTACCGAKACACCYGCTCTYTGYAAYAGATTTTTGGTCTCTTCCTTATCTCCTGCCAAATCAACCGCRATATTGCTGGATTCACTGGTGATTGTCGCCCGGATCCGCTTTTGATTCACACCATATCCAAGTTGAACCAGAGAGTGTTTGTTCAATCTGATGTACGGAATATTGCGCCGTTTAGCCTCATCAACTATGGAGCCYGTACTGGGTCCAAGCCGCGCCGCCTCCCGCAATTCCCGCATCGTTTGGATGTCACYGTCCAGRTCATACTCTTTCTTGTCAATRAGCGCYTGAACTATTCGAATAGCCGCTTTGGCTGCGTAAACACCAACCTTTTCCTCCGTATAAGAAAAAACGACGTTGTAAATCCCACTGGCGCTTGTTTCCCGTGTTCTTCCAAATCCGCAGTCCATKCCCGCCAGGSTTTGTATTTCCARGGCYACATGTTCTGCGATATGCCCCATCCAGGTTCCCTCTTTTACCCTTTGAAAAAACCCCCCTGGCTCACCAATCGAACATCGGTGAACTTGCATAGAAGGCAATAATTTCTTCAACCGACCATAAAAACCCTTTACTTTATTAGAGGGACTCTGCTCCATCTCTTCCAAATCCAAGCGCATAATGATCAATTTACCACGTCGGATAGACCAGTAATTTGGACCGCGCATCACCCTGATATCAATAATCTTCATCGCTAARTTTTCRTGTTGAAAAAYGCWGTRCTCCAGAGGWGGNGACACCTTTTGGCAAATATCTGGAAATATCTTTGGTTTTAATAATGTACTGACAACAATTTGTTCATAAAATCCAAATTTCATAGAGCCTGAATTTTTGATTTTAGACTATCTTTGCAAGGTCATATGGAAGAGGAAAATTGGAATGCTCCAAAGGGGAAGTTAATAGCCATTGGAGGTGCGGTAAACAAAGGCGAAGAGGAAAACCTCAATAGCGACACTACTGGTCAGAACTTTTTTGAACTTGGCATCCTTGCCAGGATGATCAAAGAGCTGAAGGGGGACAACCCTCGAATTGAGATCATAACGACTGCCTCTGAAATACCTGTTGAGGTAGGAGATCAATACATCGATGCATTTACAAGATTGGGGCATTCGAATGTAGATGTAATACGTATTCAAAGTCGGGAAGATACCGAAAACGAGGAGTATCTGGAAAGAGCGAGAACTGCCGCAGGGGTATTGTTCTCAGGAGGTAATCAGCTAAGACTTACCACCATTTTTGGCGGTACTGAATTCGTCAAAATCCTGTTGCGTCGCTATATGTCCGAACCTCTTGTAGTTGCTGGTACCAGTGCCGGTGCAATGGCAATGTCCAATACAATGATTCAGGGCAGCAGTTCCAAAGCACTCCTCAAAAATGAGGTKCAATTATCGCGAGGGTTGGGCTTTATAAAGGATGTGACCTTTGACTCTCATTTTGTGAAACGGGGAAGATTYAGCAGATTGTTTCAGGCYGTAGCCATGAATCCGGTTTGCGTGGGAATAGGCCTGGGCGAGAATACCGGCTTATTGATATCTGAGGGYVATAAAATGGAAGCYATTGGAACSGGGCTCGTTATCATTGTTGATGGCGGCAATATTCGCTATACMAATATTGCTTCAGTTGGSGACAAAGAACCTATCGCWATTGAGAATTTGARCGTTCAYATCCTKGTKCAGAACAACGGYTTCCTTTTGAATGAGCGAAAATTCCTGGCTTCTTACGTGGAAGAYATTACTCAATCTYAGRTAGRAGAYTAAACTTCAAATAGGTAATTGGYAAACCTTCAGCCAAAAACTTCYTCTCATAAAAGGTCTGWATAGCWGMHACCTCCTCCAAYCCTTCWGTTTGRTATARATCTYTCGTTTGTTCCAGAATCGTATAGTTCTGCTCCWCTAYAACCTCCACACTGTATTGATRAAATGGCAAATTGTCGGTTTTAAGATGGATACAACCRCCTTGTTTGAGYACYCTCATATARCGTTTGAGGAATYTGGAATTGGTCAGCCGTTTTTTAATYTGTGATTTCTTTGGCAACGGGTCCGGGAAAGTAATCCAAATCTCATCGATCTCCCCACCGTCAAACAACAAGTGAAGCGACTTGATGTCCAATCGCAAAAAGGCCACGTTACGCAAGTTGTTTTCAAGTGCATANNHKYKMNNYSTSYHMWWWYNNTKKCAYSMTTACGGTCGATGCCGATGAAGTTCTTTTTGGGATATTTCTCAGCCAGGTTAACCGTATACTCTCCCTTTCCACATCCCAATTCGAGAACAATGGGATGACTATTATTGAAATACCCTTTGGCCCATTTCCCTCTTAATTCGTGGCCATCCTGAATCTGGTCATACGCAGGTTGGATTACGTTTGAGAATGTATTGAGATCGGCGTACTGCTGCAGTTTTCTTTTGGGCAATTATCTACGAATTACGAATGAATACGAATTGTGCCACTGAAAAACCTTTGAACTCAAGTGAATTTGAGTACAGCTTTCTGACTTTAGCAAAGATCTCTTTTAACATTCCCACCGAGTTCGTTTTACACGTTGTAGAGCAGMGTGATTCAAGACRAAAAACSCRAAGCACGAAAATAATCAGATRGTAGTAAAAAGGACAAGTTGATAGCGTGTACGAATTCGCAACTTACACTTCACTCAACTCGAATTCATAACTCTCCATGATCTCGTTAGCGAGCAACTTCTTACAGGCTTCATCAACTTTTGCCGAGGCCTCAGTTTCATTTGTTGCCTCTACGTTCAAGGAAATGTGCTTACCAATACGGACCTCGCTAACCTCAGACAACCCCAGGTTCTGCATACTTATGGACACTGCTTTGCCCTGTGGATCTAAAAGCGCCTTCAGCGGCATAATATCGATTTCTGCTTTGTATTTCATTTGTCTACGATTTACTTATGTATCTCATCGGGAATTTGCCTGCCGCTTACCTGTAGCAAAGGCGGGACGGGCATACCCAACACCAATCAATCTTCTCAGTCTGTATCCGAAGCTTAACAGTGGATTGTCTCATTTGTTGAGCTTAGGCGTCTTGCGTTTAATGAACAAAGATTGAATAACTGAAATTAATATGTACAAAATTATAATAATTGGCAATGCGGAATGTGGAACTGCGAACAAAATGATGGCAGACATCATCAGGAAAGAGTACACCAATTCGTTTCCCTTCCACTCAAAAGTCTTGACCTTTAGGGAAAACATGCCAACTCTTGACACTAAAAGCAACGACAGAACAACTCCCAGCACGACCATTGCCACGGGCGAACCGATCAGTTCTACAATCTCGTCCCGCCCCTTTTGAAGAAGCAGGGGAAGAGACCCCAATAGTAGCGCATTGGCCGGAGTGGGTAATCCTATGAATGAGTCAGTTTGGTTTTCATCCAAATTGAACTTAGCCAGGCGCAATGCAGAGAAGACCGGTACAACGAGTGCAAAATACGCCATCCACTCCTGAGCCATGCTTACCTCTTCCTTTATCAATGCAAAGAGAATCAGTCCCGGAGCAACTCCAAAACTGACCATATCGGCCAAAGAGTCCAATTGTTTACCCAATTCCGAATAACTTTTGAGCAACCTCGCCGTCATTCCGTCTAAAAAGTCAAAAAAAGCCGCAATCCATATCAGATAGGTTGCCCATATCATCTGGTATGAATCAGCTTCCAGGGCACAGATAATGGCCAAACACCCGCATATTAAGTTGATACWAGTGAGAAGATTYGGAAGATGTGATTTTAGCGCCATGGTCAAATAATTGACAAAAGTATCCTTATTCGAGCTTCAAKACCCAAAATTCASACAAWATCATATAATATTTCCTGATAAAGCCTGTTAATAAGTTATCTTTCACCTATTGGATTGATTCACCAGATTTTCAATTTTTGTATGTGTATTCCACTTGAATGAACGGGAAACTCTATATACCTGCCCTGGCCRGTCTTTTAATTGCGGGAYCGGCTTTAGCCCARGCCCCTAAGTACAGYAAYGAATTYCTYGCTATYGGTGTGGGCGCACGCGCTTTAAGTATGGCCAATTCAAGCATTGCCAACGTGGATGACGTTACGGCTGGGTATTGGAATCCTGCAGGGCTGAATGGGCTTACAAGCGATATTCAAGTTGGTTATATGCACAACGAGTATTTCGCCGGAATTGCCAAGTATGATTATGGGGCACTTGCAGCGCGAATCGACGCAACCACGGTAATAGGTTTTACTCCCTTGCTCCGATTAGGGGYTGATGATATCCCCGATACAACCGAGTTGATTGATGCGGATGGCAATATCAATTACGATCGCATCAAATCCTTTGCCGCTGCTGATTATGCTTTTATATTCTCTTATGCGAAAAAAGCGAAAATTGAAGGATTGACATATGGAGTGAACGCCAAGGTGATTCACCGGAAAGTTGGAGAATTTGCCACATCCTGGGGTTTTGGCCTTGATGTTGGCGCACAATACCAGATGGGACCATGGAAATTTGGAGCCGTTGGGAGAGATATCACCTCGACATTTAATGCATGGAGCTTCAATACCGAAAATTTGGCGGAAGTATTTACAATTACAAATAATGAAATACCGGAAAATGGCCTGGAAGTAACATTGCCTAAARTTCTTTTGGCAGGAGGAAGAAAATTCAGGTTATCAGAGAAATTCTCCCTCTACAGCGAGATTGATTTAGATGTAACCCTGGATGGTAAGAGAAACGTATTAATAAGTGGTAAACCAGTTAGTATTGATCCACATATGGGCATTGAATTAGAATACGGTGGATTTGCATTCTTAAGAGGAGGTTTGGGATATATACAAAAAGTGACGAACTTAGAAGGCGAAGAGAGTTATACAATGCAGCCGAATATGGGATTGGGAGTAAAAATCAAGTCCCTTTACATTGATTATGCTTTGACAAATATCGGACAATCAGTAGGTTTACTCTCAAATGTATTCTCTCTCAAAATCAATATCAACAAAAGAAGTAAAACAGAACCACTTTAGAACGAGCGATAACCTGCGCTAATGCAAAGGACTATTATAATCGGCGAGATTGCCTGCTACTTGCCTGTCGGCGGGCTGGGCAAAGGCAGGTTCCATGTAACCCAAAAAAGTCAATTATAGTGACATGAAACATGCATTGTATATCTGGCTATGTATCCTGATCTCATATAATGGATTTGGCCAGCTAACCAATGACTGGATTGACTACAATAAGCAATATTATAAGATCAAGGTATACCAGGATGGTATATACCGCATTGATTATGGCACCCTACAGCTTGCAGGGATTCCGATAAGCAGCATCAATCGACGAGATTTTCAGATATATGGCCGGGGAAAGGAGCTGTATATCTACGTGGCGGGAGCTCCCGCCAGTTCAGCGCTGGGGGCTGGCGACTATATAGAATTTTACGGTGAAAAGAACACGGGCTGGCTGGATACCGCGTTTTACGAAGATCCCACCTGGCACGCCAATCCCAATATCAGCCTTTTCACCGATTCGGCTACCTACTTTTTGACGTGGGAGACAACGACCAACAGGCGTCTTACGGAAGAGACGAACATGAATTTCCTGGGAAAAACTTCTGAGAATTACTTCATGTTTGAATCTCGCGCGGATTATTTCGATACTCCCTACGGTGGACCATACTTTCTCGCCTCTGGCCTGGCTTTGTACGAGTCGGGAATCACGGAAGCTCAAGGGTGGTCAGGGCCTGCTTTCACCAGTGCGATCACCCTMTCCSTGCCTACAACGAATGTGTACACGGGTGGGCCGATGGCTACGGCAAGTGCTGGACTGATAGGGGCAAATCTCAAYAATCACAATGTAACGGTCAGCGTGGCATCTGTAGGTTCAACTGTGAGTTACAGCAGCATYAARGCGAATAAATTRTCATACAACGCCAATCCTGCAAATCTGGGKTCCCTGAGTACAAATTTCTTATTCTCRCCTCAACCSKCGGYAAACGACAGAAAYACCGTGGCCTTTRTTGCACTTGAATATSCGCATACCATGAACCTCGGCGGTGTTTCCTCAATRCAYATGGAYATCCCTGACGCTTCTGGAGATACKGCCTATCTGAACCTGACCAACTTCAATGATCARGGTCAGACCACATGGTTGTATGATCTCGACAATTACAGACGCATTGCMGTTGGYGACAATGGYAGYGCMCATGAAGTGCTCGTTCCRAATTCKGGAACMKCAAAACGCTGTTTTCTGTTTAGCGAAAGCRCGATTACTGYTGTCACKACYCTGGTCTCRGTYGGYGASTYRGGAAATGGCCTGTTTACKGATTATGCTRCTTCACCTCATGATTCCGCCTATTTGATAGTGTACAACARGAAATTGGAAGACGATGGCAATGGCAACAACTTCATTCAGGAGTATATCAACTACAGAACAAGTCYRGACGGAGGYGGYTWTGATGTGGTTGAGGCAGACATTGATCAACTCTACGATCAATTYTCRTATGGCATTCGCAAGAAYCCYATGGCGATTCGGGGCTTTGCYGAGTATACCCTTACCTCGCCYGACTGGCCGACYAAACCACAGAATCTGTTGATTCTTGGCAAAGGAGTTTCCCATAGGTGGAGTCGCTCTACTTCTATATATTATGACCGGGTATTGGTGCCAACTTACGGTTGGCCTTCCTCTGATAATTTATTAACAGCGGGCCTTGATGGCACGCTTTACGCGCCGGCAATACCCACCGGACGCATTGCYGCAGCAACTGGATTTGAAGTRGGAGAGTATTTAAATAAGGTCRAAGAATTTGATGCAAATCARGATACCAGTTATSTAGAWCAACTRATAGAACTTGAGGAGTGGAAAAAGCAATTGATGTTCTTCGCTGGCGGTACAGGGTCTGAGCATACACAGTTCAGGACTTTTCTAAAGGGCTATGAAAACATCATGGAAGACACCTTGTTCGGGGGAAAGATTCATCAATACAACAAGAACTCGTCAGCTCTTATACAAATCACTACTTCAGATTCAATTGAAAATCTGATCAACAATGGAGTTACCATCCTGCAGTTTTTTGGCCACGCTTCCGGAAGTGGCTTTGATCAAAACATTGACRACCCGGATGTRTATCAAAACACAAAYGGCAARTACCCGCTGTTAATAGCYAATTCTTGCCTTGTTGGTGACATTCATCAACCGSRGTATGAAAGCAATAGCGAAGATTGGGTRCTKCATCCCAGGGGAACGATAGGATTTCTTGCTTCCGTACATTTTGGAGAACCAGGTCCACTTAATGAGTACACGATAGAGCTCTACAGGAATATGGGGCAATTAATGTACGGMAAGAGYATTGGTGCWATYATTCAGCAAACCATTAAAGATGTTGAAGATCCAAGCGGAAACAATTCGGACAATCTCCGTGAAACCTGCCTTTTGATGACCCTKCATGGAGATCCTGCTATGGTGATGAACACACGCAGCCTACCAGACTATGCAATCCGTAWAAGGGATGTCTATACCACACCAGAAATTGTGAGCTCAGAAGTTGATTCATTTGATTTRAACCTCATCGTRACAAATATTGGAAAAGCTATCAATACAGAAATYGGGATCAAGATCACGCGCCGGTTTCCTGAAAGCKCAACACCGGAACAGGATACAACCATTGTCGCCTACAATATCTATTACAAAGACACMTTGACRGTYAGGTTGCCTGTAGATTTGGCGAATGGRGTGGGAACGAACAACTTCGAGATACGCATAGATGACATCGGCGCGGTGGATGAAATCGASRATKWTCTGAACAACAACATTGTATACYCATTGTTAATTCGATCWGATGATTTGATACCAATTTAYCCKTATGAGTTCGCTGTCGTTCCGGACAAGATGCAGACACTRAAAGCATCGACAGGAAACCCCTTTGCTCCGRATGCAGTATACCATTTTCAAGTRGATACTTCTGATGCYTTTTCACCGCCTTTGGCGGAAGATAGCATGGGRCAGTCGGGTGGCGTAGTAGAATGGAAACCRGWGGGCAATACATTGGAAGCGATATTTTCAAGCGCTGCTGATAGCACWGTWTTCTTCTGGAGGGTACGACGAGATAGTTTATGGAGGGAGAGYTCCTTCCAGTATATCCAAGGCAAAAGRGGSTGGGGTCAGGCGCACTTCCACCAATTCAAGAACGACGARTACAATCTAATTGAATACAATAAGCCCRGCAGATCTTTTGATTATGTCACTGCGCCGAAGGAGCTCTGGTGTCAAACGGTTGGTGATGCRACCACAACWCCRGACTGGCTTAAAACYGAGTAYAGGATAAATGGYTCTGTTCAAATAGCCTCRAGTTGTGGARCAGCGCCAGCRGTTCTGGTCGCCGTAATTGATCCGCTCACTTTAGAACCTGCAACATCCWATTGCGGTACGGMTAATATTCCGATAAGYGTATTTYASATTRCATYTYCATCAGAACAGGYSAATCTTGCAAACTATTTGGATGCTGTTCCCAATGGTTTCTACATTTTGGCCTATTCGTTCTACAAAGGTCTTGTTGACACCTGGTCAAACGCCTTGATTARTGAATTCCAATCACTGGGTTGGAACAGCATAGCRGACTCAATCAAAACACCGGGCAACTTAAAACCCTTCATTTATTTTGTAAAGAAAGGTGATCTCTCCACGGTTAAGGATACAATCGGAATAGATGCATTCGCCAMKATTKKGCTYASTACTGATCTCGTKACGGACAATGATTTYGGTTATTTYACRACGCGAAAYATYGGGCCRGYRGAAGATTGGGTGTCATTACATTGGGACATGGCCAAACTAGAGGCGAGTGACRATGTGAGTTTAGAAGTAAGCGGTATTGATGCTTCWGGAAATACAGTAGTTATCCCCGGATTGRCCAATCTTCCACCGGATTCTTCTGACATATACAAYCTWAGCTCCAGAATAAACGATTCAACTTACCGRAATATCCGGCTCAGGGTTTACAAAAAGGACAGCTTRCTGAAAACAGCAGCACAGCTCAGGAGTTGGCATGTATTACTTGACGATGTTCCGGAATCTGCGCTCAACCCATCCATTCATCTTGCRTTTTATAATGATACCGTGGATGAGGGRSAAATCATCTCATTCTCMACTGTAGTGCAAAATGTAAGTGAATATGATATGGACAGTTTGCTCATATCATTCTGGATTGTTGACAAGGACAGAGTRATCAWTCCATTACCCAGCATAAGATACAAGCCATYGCTCCAATCACCGGATACCATCTTAACGGGTTTGACCTTCTCCACGAAAGGACTTGGCGGAMRCAATAGCCTTTGGATTGAGGTKAACCCATATGTCACCAGTAARGGRGATTACGATCAACTGGAGAAATACCATTTCAACAATATTGCGGGGCTGCCATTTTATGTGACAAGGGACAAGATGWACCCGCTGGTAGACGTGACCTTTGATGGAACACATATCCTGGATGGGGACATCGTTTCCGCAGAGCCCCAAATTGTTATTGAGTTAAAAGATGAGAATAAATATTTGTCCCTGGACAACAGTTCTCTTATGAAAGTGTATCTCACTGAGGAAGGACAGTCATTGGGCTCACCAATACCTTATAGTCCGAATATGCTTCGGTTTGTTCCTGCATCATTGCCCGAGAATAGGGCACGGGTTGAATTCGAACCAGGATTATTAAAAGATGGTATTTACGAATTAACAGTGCAGGCAAATGATGTTTCAAAAAACAACTCAGGAGATCTGGATTACATGATCAGCTTTGAAGTAATCAATCGGCCTACGATAACTTCAGTAATGAATTGGCCCAATCCGTTCTCAACCTCAACCAAATTTGTTTTCACGCTAACGGGATCYGAAGTGCCCCAGGATTTTCGCATTCGYATACTCACAATTTCCGGGAGRGTGGTRAGAGAAATATTCGCRGATGAACTCGGCCCKATACATATTGGCAAGAACATCACGGAGTATGCCTGGGATGGACGGGACGAATTTGGGGACCAGCTCGCCAATGGCGTGTACCTGTATAAAGTGGACATTCAACTCAACGAACAGGTCATGGAACGTCGGGAGACCAACGCSGATCAATACTTCCACAAGGGTTATGGAAAGATGTATCTATTGCGTGGCAATTGATMCGYCCGTTCTGTAGATTAKCCTGGCYGCCTCAAGAASTCACCAAATCAAAAATCTTATTGAGYTTTCTCTCYRGCCTTTTGGYGTGATCGCCACGATGGTAGGCGTAGGCTGCAACYAAAGGAAGSGCAATYGTYGCTTCKGAGAATATCATTTGCTCATGCATCGTATCGACCTTACCCCAGGAGCTGGCTTCTTTTAATGTAGATCCCGATAAAGCCCCATCGCGCTCATCGGCYACTGTGATCTGCACAGCGTACTTGTGCATTGGAACCKGCCGATCGAGAATATCAGCTGCCACYACAATGTCCTGCACGAAGTTTTTTGGCACACCTCCCCCATTCATRAATATCCCTGAGTGTTTATCTTGCATCTTAATCTTCGTCAGCTCTAAAAAGTCCTTAACAGAATCAATCGAAACATGATCTTCCGGATACCGGACCTGGTGCTTCATCAATCCAAAACCTGCTGAACAATCAGAAAATGCGGGCACGAAGATGGGTACACGCTTTTGAAAACAATTAAATACAATAGACTGCTCACGAGTGCCCTTCAGCTGATCTTTTGATTCGAGATACCTGCCCATTTCAACAATAAACTCCCTGGAGGAATAAGGCCTTCGGTCTAACTSCTCACAGATRTCAGTGATCGTTTGATCGCAAACTTTTAGTTCGTYCTCGTCGATATACGTATCATATATTCGGTCGATTCCCATTTCACGCAACAGCTCGTCATCAGCATCAGCGCTTCCCTTGTAATGTTTATAGCCCAAGGCTTCAAAAAAGTCCTGGTCGACAATATTGGCTCCGGTKGACACGATGACATCAACCATATTGTGTTGTATCATGTCTACAATTACYTTCTTCAGGCCSGCAGAGATGAGAGAACCTGCCAATGTCAGATATACAGTGCAGTCAAGATCSGCTATCATCCTATTGTAGATGTGCGCCCCACGCGCCAGGTTGCGCGACTGAAATGCCATATTGGACATGTCTTCCATCAGATCCACCATGCCWGCATAAGCCGGCTTGGTGATATCGATATGCTCTATTGGATCTTGCAGTAATTGCTTCTTGTTCATGYGGTAAAGCTATTGATTTCTATGTTGACGGCGATTCATCCCCCAATAGAAATCCCATCACTACTTCTCCAAATTGCATCGGATTATCTGCGTGAATCCAATGGCCCGCATCAGAGATYTCARAAAATRAGGCTGAGGGAAAGGACTYCAGGATTGARGGATAATCACTAGCYAAAATATAGTCGGAGAGAGCCCCYTTGACRAAGAGTGTATCGCCCAGGTACGGCTCCTTTACCTGGATAGCCCTRCCGACCYCATCGATGTTRGAGAGAATCGCGGGTACRTTCATCCTCCACCCCAATCTCTTRTCCTTCCCCCMATGCAAGTTCTGCAGGATAAAAGCCCGGGTCTTCCAATCAGAAATGTAGGGTTCAATCACRGTTTCTGCCTSCGCTCGTGAACCAACCTCATCAAAATCAAGGGACAATAAGGCTTTCTGAATGGCTTCGTCCTGCACSGGATATTCTTTAATGCCCATATCAGCAGCAATCAGCTTATCCACCATCAAGGGATGATTGAGCGCGAARGTAAACGCCGTTTTAGCACCCATGGAATGCCCWATKAYAGAYGCCTTTTCAATYYSGTGTTKTTCAAAGAAYTCGAAAATRTCCTCCGCCATTACSGCATAGTTGAAYACATCATCGTGCGGCGACCTTCCATGGTTTCTTTGGTCRATBARGAAAACCTCATAGTGCTTTCCAAAATGTTTTGCAAGGGAACTCCAGTTCATACCYGATCCAAAGAGGCCGTGCAGGATAATTAGCGGATGACCGCTGCCGCTTCTTCTGTAAAAYAACTCCACAAGAACGTTTAGTTAAATGTATAAGTACCCCYGGTTGAAATGCCAATTTTGGCAAGCKTTTTATGCTTTTCAAAATGAGCAAATCCCAGTTGYAAATTCTCCCAGAGCTCRATGAGCTTCGGTTCGTCATTGTATTTCAATTTCAATTCCTCCAAATTACGAGTCGACAGTTTTGCCGGATAAATATGYACMGGAATCCTGGACTGCCCATTGGATTTCGCCTCGACACATATCACGTAYAATTCCTTTATCAACGCATCGGTAATTGGTATGCAGCCRATTGAAACRCAATTGCCATGAATAAAGATATCACCGCCCAAATTRCTGTGTSCGCTCARCTTCYTATCCGAATCATTGGGATAATTTATGCCCAGTGASAGATAGAAATTACTTGCMGGATTGAAACGATCTATATAATAAAATCCTTCAGGAACCTGGCTGTCACCYTGCTTTCTCTTGGGACCCAAAACTCCTGAAAGCATACAGAAGTTATASGTCTTAACCAAGGTGTATTKRGAGSTTTCGGCATCCTTCGCCCAGACTTCTAATTCYTTCTCATTCTTAAATCCACGAATTARTATATCACAATMGGGGTATGCCAGCCCAGCATTGRCAAAYARGGTCTTCACTTTGTCCTCYTTGTCCGTAAATGCYGTRCGCACTCTWGRAAATCTCAGTTGCTCCTCTTTAAAGCTTGCAACMGGTAAYGTGTTTATCGAAGATGATGTCAAGARAATGGAAAGTATGAGACCTGGCCACTTCATCATGGCATTAATTATCCTTGATCKCCAGTTGTTTCAGGTAAAGATGAATTGTCGATTGCAAACCGTAATACAGGGCATCAGATATCAAAGCATGCCCAATGGAAACTTCCAGAAGACCRGGAATCTTGCGCTTAAAATAATTCAGGTTATCAAGATTCAAATCATGGCCCGCATTGATYCCAAGCTCAAYCTYATTCGCTAATTCCGCRGCCTTGACAAAAGGTTCAATRGCACGTTCCCGATCCTGGGCATATSCTCTKGCRTAKTCCTCAGTATATAATTCAATCCGGTCYGCRCCAGTCTTCTTTGCATTYTCAATGTTCTTYAACTCTGTTTCGATRAAGATAGAGGTTCTGATACCGGCTTTCTTTAGMGTTCCTATAATATCCGTCAGAAAAGCTTCATTGGCAATTGTATCCCAACCCGCATTCGACGTGAGCACGTCAACTCCATCAGGCACAAGTGTAACCTGTGATGGTTTAATTCCCAATACCAAATCCATAAATTCYTGGGTAGGATTGCCYTCAATATTGTATTCCGTATTGATTACCTTGGGCAACGCAAGTGCATCTTCAAATTTGATATGACGTTGATCAGGCCGTGGATGAACCGTAATACCYTGGGCGCCAAAGCGCTGRCAATCCCTSGCAACCTGAAGAAGATTGGGAATATCACCACCCCTCGCATTCCKGATAGTAGCAATCTTATTGATATTTACACTTARCCTGGTCATTCGCWGCTCTTGCTAAAGAAMKSCYAAAGTAAAAAAATTATTACGTTTGCAATGATCTATGTTAGCAATTGACCTGATAACAGATAGCATTCCGCCGCTAAAAATTAGCGACTCGGGATCAAAGGCCYTGGTTTGGATGGATGAGTTCAAAGTGAGGCAGCTTCCCATCGTTAAGAACCTTGAGTATATTGGCCTGATATCAGAGGCGGAGATTCTGGATCTCAATCAACCTGATGAACCTTTGGAGCAACATAAACTCACATTGGTCCGGCCCTTTGTCACCAAGCACAAACATATATTTGACGTTATCAAAATGGTGTCTTCACTTAATTTATCCCTGATTCCTGTGCTTGATGAGGACAGATACCTTGGTATAATTCCTTTGCACCACCTGTTCTATTGTTTGTCTAAAATGTCTTCCATTGAAGAAAATGGAGGTTTAATTGTTTTAGAACTGAATATCAATGACTATTCTCTTTCCGAGATAGGGCAGATCGTCGAATCCAATGACGCCAAAGTGCTGAGTTCATACATTACATCGCACGCGGATTCCACCAAACTGGAGTTGACSATAAAGATCAACAAAACAAACATTGCAGACATTATTCAGACTTTCAATAGATACGATTACATTATCAAGGCTTCTTACCAGGATACTGACTACACAGAAGACCTGAAAGATCGGTTGGACTACTTGATGAACTATCTGARAATCTAAAACGACCTTCATGCAGATTGCTGTKTATGGCACATTAATTACCGAGGATAAYATTCCTTATCTGAAGAATTTRTTTAAYAAACTTCAGAARGAGAATATCTCCTGTCATATGCATAGRCCGTTCGGGGAACATTTGCGTTCATTGAACATTGAGTTTACTGCTGACGGCGAGTTCTCYTCRTATAATGACCTKGACAAGTCTGCGGATTGCTTGCTAAGTATAGGTGGTGACGGAACATTCCTGGATACTATTGCCCTTGTTCGTGACTCARACGTACCGGTRGTTGGGATCAACGCCGGGAATCTTGGTTTTCTCTCAAATATATCAAAAGATGAAATTGAGTACGCTATTGATGAAATTATGGCCGGAAACTTTACCCTTGAAAAAAGGGCCATGTTGCGTGTAGAAACCGGGGATAATTTATTTGGGGAGGTAAATTTCGCGCTCAACGATCTAACCATTCACAAATATGATTCTTCATCTATGATTACCATTCATGTGTACCTGRATGATGAATTCTTRAATTCATACTGGTCAGATGGCCTGATTGTYTCGACACCAACAGGGTCTACGGCCTATTCTCTCAGCTGTGGAGGTCCTATCATCACACCTGGATCTGGCAATTTTATCATTAACCCTGTAGCTCCACACAATCTGAATGTGCGTCCGGTCGTAATTCCGGATGACAATACGATCACCATTAAGGTTGAAGGCCGAAGTGGCAAGTTTCTGGCCTCATTGGACTCAAAATCAGAGACTGTTTCAGATTCAACCACATTAACTGTCAAAAAAGCGGATTTTCATCTTAATCTCCTAAGGTTAAACAGCCAAAATTTCCTGTCTACATTGAGAAACAAGTTAATGTGGGGCCACGACAAGAGAAACTAATGAAACTGTTTCAGGAATAAATCGTATGCTTTATAGCCCTCCCACCTAGGCAAAATGAGGTAATTGTTGTAATTTTGTTCAAATTCCTGTTAAATAGTGAACATCCAAAAAATCTCGATATTTATACTGTTGGCTTTCTTCCTCATGCCGGAGGTCACAGAAGCGCAGCGCTGGAAGCGTATGAGATATGAGTTGACCTACGGCCTTGGAGCGAGCAATTTTCTTGGAGAACTTGGTGGTGCTGATCAGCTGGGAACAAATCAGTTCAAGGATCTTGAATTCTCGATGACGCGTTATGTGGTGAGCGGGGGAATGCGGTATAAATTATTGAAATGGTTATCGATAAAGGGCTCAGTACAAATAGGGATGCTTCGTGGAGATGATGCTCTGACACAGGAGGTAAGCCGCAACTACAGAAACCTGAGTTTTAGAAGTCCGATTTATGAAATCGCGATACAGATTGAGCCGTCAGTCATTAAAGAGCAAGCCGGGGCCCGGTATAGGTTAAGAGGTGTGAAGGGCCGTAAATGGATGGCGATTAATACGTACCCATTTATTGGAATTGCCGGATTTTACATGAACCCCAAAGCTGAGTATGAAGGAGTGTGGTATGCACTGCAACCTCTTACAACAGAAGGGCAAGGACAATTCCCTACCCGCAAGAAATACTCTCGGTTTCAACTTGCAATACCAGTTGGAATTGGATTTAAGTATGGCTTTAACAGGCGGTGGTCAATATCCCTTGAATATGGGCTGCGCAAAACATTTACGGATTACATAGATGATGTAAGCACCACCTATGTGAATGCCGATTTCATTAGCGCAGGTGCATCAGGAGACGAAGAAGTAGCAATTGCTCTCGCTGATAAATCTGATGGCTCTTATCCGAATAAAACAGCACCTGGTCAACAACGAGGCGATCCTCATGATAATGACGCCTATATGTTTGCTATTTTCTCTCTGAACTATAAGTTTCGAAAGCTCCGAAAGCGACGAAGGAGCAGACCGAAGTTCTAAGCCTTCCTCATATATTCACAATAATACCGGGAATCCAGAGTTTTTACTCTGGAAACGAACATATGAAACGAACCATACCAATCGTTTATCACAAGGACTATGATCATTGCTGAGTTCTACCCGGCGACAGACAAACAGCTCCGCCGATTTAATAAGAAGTAGAAATTGAACAGATGAAAACCTTGTTTTCCATATTGCTTTTTGCTTTGGCCAGCTATCAGGGGACTGCCCAGCGCATGTCTGAAGTAGGACCCTTTGCCGGCGTATCTTACTATCTGGGGGATTTAAATCTAAACAAACACTTCTTCCTGAGTCAGCCAGCTGTCGGAATCGTCCATCGGTATATACTGAATTCCCATTTTGCCATCAAAAACAGCTTTTTGTACGGCTCTGTATATGGAGATGATTCAAAATCAAATAATCCGGTACAAATGAACCGGAATTTACACTTTAGGTCATCAATATTTGATATTGCTACTGAGATCGAGTTCAACTTTCTTCCTTTTGATGGTCCCGAAGGGGAAAGAGTTAGAGCTGGGTCGGAGCAATATTACTTTGCACCGTTTGTCTTTATTGGTATTTCCCTCTTTTCATTCAATCCAAAAGCGAACTACAATGGAATATGGTTTGAACTTCAGCCTCTGGGAACGGAAGGGCAGGGTACGATTGCCTATATTGATAAGAAAAAATACTCTTTGGCGCAGATCTCAATTCCTATTGGTGCGGGGATAAAATACGACATCAGCAAGAAGGTAAATTTAGCGTTTGAGTGGGGGATCAGAAAGACCTTCACAGATTACATCGATGATGTAAGCACTACATACGCCAACCCTATTGCCATAAGCTCAGAGAAAGGAGCAGTCGCAAGCCGCTTGTCGGATATGTCACTGGATTCGGATACAAAATACGCGAACGTTGGAAGGCAAAGGGGCAATTCAAAAAACAATGATTTCTATGCATTTGCCGGTGCCATGCTCACCTTCAAACTGGGGAGTAAATACGCAAAGCAAAGATGTCATGGCGTTGACAAATAATGTTACGCGCATTTGAATTCAAACCAATACCTTTGCAGCTGCCTGCCATGCCTGCGGCAGGTAAACCGGTAAGCAGGACCGATGACGCTTTCATGACTTCTATAGATATTATCAAAACGGACAGATTACCCAGGCACATTGCCATYATAATGGATGGSAATGGMMGGTGGGCTAAAAAAAAAGGTCTGCTCCGGGTTCTTGGTCACAAGAACGGAGTTACTGCGGTACGGGAAACAGTAGAGGCGGCCGCGGAAATAGGGATAGAATATCTCACCCTGTACGCATTCTCAACCGAGAACTGGAATAGGCCCAAAAAAGAAATTGATGCACTTATGAAACTTCTGGTCTCCACAATTAATAAGGAGACGAAGACACTAATGAAGAACRATATCCGTTTATCTGCCAYTGGCRACCTTGGTGCGCTGCCYAAAGCGTGCTACGAAGAATTGGCTGAAACTATGGAAACAACGGCGAACAACAAGCGGATGCAGCTCAACCTTGCACTGAGCTATAKTTYWAKKKSRGAAATTATTGATGCGGTGAAGAACATCGCAAAAGATGTACRGAAACAGGAACTTGAACCTAATGMAATTGATGAAAAATTGTTTTCTAAATATCTTCACTCCTCTTCSTCCCCRGATCCAGAGYTGCTAATTCGAACCAGYGGAGAGTACCGAATCAGCAATTTCTTGCTTTGGCAAATCGCGTATTCGGAGTTGTATTTTACAGACACCCTRTGGCCTGATTTCAGGAAAGAAGACCTGTATGAGGCCATCGCWGATTAYCAAARYAGGGAACGSAGATTTGGAAAGACKAGTGAACARGTGGAAAAGGCRTAAASTATGAAATCTATCCTGAASAACAGCCCTTTCTCKATTGTCACCTRCTTATTCCTGGGTGCTCTTCTACTTRYAGWGCTCCCTGCCGTCGCRCAAATCAGYAGTGGYMGSASCACKYTRGAKCAGCTRAATTATGMARTRCCTGARGACTATAYTATCGGKGGCATTACKGTWACAGGCACGAAACACCTGGACAAAAAAGTACTCATYATGCTATCTGGACTCAAAGTYGGAGACAAAATTACAGTGCCYGGTGATCAAACSGGAACGGCSCTTAAAAARCTCTGGAAACAAGGGYTGTTTTCCGATGTGAAAATTACGGCCACYAAGATCCAGGGGGATCAGATTTTTTTGAATTTTCATTTTGAAGAACGTCCACGACTTTCGAARTTCTCTTTTCCCGGAATGAAAAAAGGTGATGCGGATGATCTTCGCGAAAAAATAAAATTGAGCAAAGGAAAAGTACTTACCGAGCACCTGWTGATTACGACCCGGGCCAAAGTMTTRAATTACTATTTGGAGAAAAATTATCTTAATGCTGARGTARCGCTAACGCAAAAAGARGATACGACCCTTAAAAACTCGGTCAYACTAATTATAMGAGTTGACAAAAAGCAGAAGATCAARGTGAATGAGATTAAGATATACGGGAACTCAGCATTCACGWCAAAGAAAGTGCGCCGGATGATGAARGACACAAAACAAAAATCTCCGTATAATATATTCTCTAATTCCAAGTACCGGGARGATGACTTCGAAGCCGATAAGAGAAAGGTAATTGAYAAATACAATGATAAGGGATATCGTGACGCGAAAATTGTGCGTGATACGGTYTACAMSCACRATGAAAAAACAATCAATATTGAGTTGACGATTAGTGAAGGGAGAAAATACTATTTCAGRAACATTACRTGGACSGGCAATACGAAATACTCWWCCAAAGARCTCAATKCAATCCTGGGTATMAGYAAAGGRGAYGCRTTCAATCAAACCACTTTGAACACGCGATTGTACATGAATCCSAAAGGACGYGATGTRAGYTCGCTSTACYTRGAYGATGGATATCTCTTCTTTTCCATAACRCCAATTGAAACTACAGTTGARGGCGATTCGATCGATATGGAAATGCAYATCTATGAGGGGAAGCAGGCAAGAATCAACAAAATTATCATCACTGGGAATACAAAAACGAACGACCATGTTATCATGCGGGAGATTCGCACSAAACCCGGACAGCTGTTCAGCAGGGCAGAYATTATAAGATCGCAGCGTGAATTGGCACAACTCGGATAYTTTGATCCGGAACAAYTGGATGTGCGTCCAACTCCRAATCAAGTTGATGGAACAGTGGATATAGAGTAYATTGTRGYYGAGAAGTCATCTGATCAAATTGAACTTTCCGGAGGCTGGGGAGGCTTTGGTGGRGTGGTTGGYTCCYTGGGTGTGATCTTTACAAACTTCTCSGCTAAAAGYCTATTCGATAAAGGTGCATGGCGCCCGCTTCCAGCTGGAGATGGGCAGAGGTTATCSGTKCGGGCCCAATCCAAYGGAACGTGGTTCAGTTCCTACAATTTYTCATTTACTGAACCGTGGCTCGGAGGGAAAAAACCGCAATCATTTAGCTTTTCCGCTTATCAATCGACCAGAACAAACGGAATTAAAAAAGGAGAAGATGGAAGAGCCCACTTCAAGACTACYGGAGCTTCRGTAGGACTCGGATTGAGGTTRAAATGGCCTGATGACTWTTTTACKTCGTTTACGCAACTYAGYTATCAGAACTATGMACTAAASAATTGGTCTTCAACTTTCGCATTCAATAATGGTTCATCAAATACCTTKAGCATTACRGARACSTTTGCAAGGAATTCRATTGATGCGCCTATTTATCCCAGAAGAGGTGCGAATATTTCRTTGACCRCCCAGTTCACATTTCCACATTCTCTGGTTGATGGTATAGATGATTACTCCGATAAGTCTGCAGAAGAGATTTTTAAATGGAATGAATTTCACAAGTGGAACTTCAAACTATCCTGGTTTACACCATTGGTGGCTGATAAACTTGTTCTKAACACAAGGGTGCAATTTGGATTTTTGGGCCGATATAACAAGAAACTGGATGTCACTCCCTTTGAGAGATTCTCCGTHGGTGGHAGTGGATTATCTGGATTTACGCTATATGGAACACAAGTGATCGCGTTGCGKGGATACCTKGACAACTCCCTCTCRCCCACACGAAACGGAGGAAGCACCATTTATAAYAAGTACACTTTCGAGTTGCGGTACCCGCTCTCGCTGAACCCATCCGCAACAATTTATGGACTTACATTTTTAGAAGCCGGCAATGCCTGGGATGGGATTGATGAGTTTGAACCCTTCAATGTCAAGMGATCTGCRGGACTTGGAGTCCGCATATTCCTSCCTATGTTTGGCCTTCTTGGATTTGACTATGGCTATGGGTTTGACCGGCCTCCWGGGTCAAGTGAAATTAGCGGATGGCAAGCCCACTTCATTATTGGCTATTCCGTTGACTAAGCATCTGTGACCACGCAATCGAGCCTATCCTCCTACTTGTGCAGGAATATTACTATTTTCGCGATTCGTTTTGGTATGATATATGCGTTAGGYATTTTYCAAAAAACATGATGAAACGACMRATGAACAAATACTTCCTGATACCCACACTGGGTTTGATATTGGCATGTGCGGCACTTCCAAAGGAATCATCCGCTCAAAAATTCGCCTAYGTTGACACCAAGTACATCCTGGATAATATCACGGAATACAAGGCAGCACAAGCAGAACTCGATAAGATYTCAGTTGARTGGCAAAAAGAAATTGAAGCACAGTATGCTGGAATCGACAAGCTCTACAAATCATTTCAGGCGGAGCARATATTGCTCACTGCAGAGATGAAGAGAAAGAGRGAAGACGAGATCATTCGCAARGAAAAAGAGGCGAAGAGCYTACAAAAGAAGCGTTTTGGTGTAGATGGAGATCTTTACAAAAAGCGCCAGGAACTTATCAARCCYATACAGGACAAAGTATACGCYGCGATTARAGAGGTCGCAACAATTGGCAATTATGCATTAATATTGGATAAAGCCGGTGACCTAAACATTTTGTATTCRGACCCTAAGTACGAYAAAAGTGAAGAGGTYTTGAATAAAATGGGATACAAAGCGAGTAAATAATTTTCAACCAAACATTYTCAACAATCAAATCATGAAAGGAATATTMAAGTCYCTACTAGTKGCAGGCATTTTAKTTATAGCTGTCGGYATCRCAGAAGTCAAYGCTCAATCAAAAATMGGGCATATAAATTCTAATGAACTATTRGAGTCAATGCCTGAGAAAGCCAAGCTGGCTGCAGCCGTACAGGAATATGCCAAGAAGCTGGAAAATCAACGGCTTACAATGTTRCAGGAATATGAATTGAAAGTGCAGGAATACCAGAAGCAGCAAGGTGTRATGACMGAGGCCATCAAACAAGACAAGGTAAARGCCATAGCWGAYCTTGAAGGCAGAATTCARGATTTCCAATTAAAYGCMCARCARGATCTGCAAAACGARGAAGCCAGRGTATTGCAGCCYTTGATWGAYAGATTGAAAAAGGCWATAAAYGACGTGGCRAATGAAAAGGGGTACGACTACGTGCTTGATACCAGTTTGGGAGTCGTTCTCTTTTCCGMCAAAGGAGACGATATCATGTCTTTTGTAAAAAAGAAATTGGAAACTCAATAGGATTGAGATTTTTCTCTGAGAAGCCACTCAKCYGYGCATAAGYTATRTRCGGATTYGGGTGGCNTTTNTTNATTTTTAGTYTTTCATGGCAGCCMASTCAAATAACCAGCCTATCGGTATTTTCGATTCAGGAATCGGAGGTTTAACRGTGGCAAACGCCATCAATCAAATTCTCCCGGACGAGCAGTTGATCTATTTTGGAGATACTGCGCATCTACCTTACGGAGATAAATCYACAGAATCCATCAAGCACTATTCGGAGCGGATATGTGAGTTTTTATTGGAGAAAAATTGCAAGATGGTCATTATTGCCTGTAACACTGCATCTGCCGTGGCCTTCAAAAATGTGMTGGAATGCACCAAAGGAAAAGCCACCGCCGTTAATGTTATAGATCCAGTCGTTGAACACGTATCCAGAAAATTTAAAAACTCCAGGGTGGGAGTGATTGGAACCAAGGGAACAATTAACTCGCGTGTTTATGTACGTAAAATTCAATCCTTAAACAATTCAATCAAGGTCACATCATTGGCTACGCCTCTTTTGGCGCCAATGGTTGAAGAAGGCTATTACAACAACTACATCAGCCAAACGATTATCAATTCCTACCTCTCTACCAAGTCACTCACTGGTATTAAAGCATTAATTCTGGCCTGCACGCATTATCCCCTGATTAAGCCTGAAGTGCAATCATATTATCAAAACAAAGTCAGCATTATTGATTCGGCGGAAATTGTAGCCAAATACGTCAAGAAAAAACTCAGAGGTAAGACAGCAGCACCTTCAAAAAGGAAATTAAAACATCGGTTTTATGTKTCTGACTTCACTGGCTCYTTCGAATTGAGCACTAAGATCTTCTTCAAAAACAAACTGCACCTTGACGARGCGAGAATTTGGGACTAGYGAGCKGTTGCTCCWGAGTCACTTATACCAGGAAGAGTACTTCCGGTAGTTTTCAGCAATTCGCACAATYTCYCCATCGATCAATTTRCTRTCYAATGCCTTGACGTGTTTTGCAGGCACTCCCGCGTATACACCTCCACTCTTTAATACAGAATTCTCAAGGACAACTGCACCCGCTGCAACAACTACTTCCGATTCCACTACCGAATTATCCATAATGATGGCACCCATTCCTATCAGCACCCTACCCTGAATTTCACATCCGTGTATAATAGCATTGTGTCCAATTGACACGTTATCACCAATTACCGTAACTGATTTTTCATAGGTGCAATGTACAATGGATCCATCCTGAATATTCACGTTATCACCTATATAAATGGAGTTTACATCTCCCCGGATGACAGTATTGAACCAGATACTACAATTCTCCCCCAATCGCACATCACCAATTATAGTTGCATTCTCTGCCAGGTAACAACTCTCAGGAATAGAAGGCCGCTTGCCGTTTAATGTTTTAATCAGTGCCATGGAATAAGTTCGGCTATTAACGAATTACGAATATATGAATCTCTAATCCGATAAATTTTGAATTCCCACCCAACATAAGTTAGGTACCAGGATCTGTGTGCCTGCCTGCTGGTATTTATGTTCCATTGGCTACAACAAACCACTCGCTTATTCGTATATACTGGTAATTCACAGATAATCAGGCAAATGCGCCCACCTTATCCGAAATTCTGGTTATATTAGGTGGTATTTGTAACTTTACAGTTCACAATACAAGCAAAACATGGAAGTGCAGCAAGAAATTCCGTTCACAATTTATGCAGAGAATACGCCCAACCCAAATTCTATGAAATTTGTGGCGAACAAATTGCTGATCGAGAGCGACCCTATTGAGTTTATCAATGYCAGCKCTGCGGCAGCTTCCCCCCTGGCCATGAAACTATTTCAACTACCATTTGTTTCAAGGGTATTTATTGCGGGTAATTATGTTGCGGTAAATAAGATTGATGCAATAGAATGGCATGATGTTGTAATGGAATTACGRATYATGATTACTGAGTTCTTAAATGATGGAAACAYCGTGCTCGATAAAGCAGCRTTAAAGTTATCTCAAGAGGTGATCGCCAGCTCTGAAGCTACAGATTTGGACCAGCGTGAAGATMTGACTGAAATAGACCTGCAGATCTCCGATATTCTGGATGAGTTTGTAAGGCCGGCAGTAGAACAAGATGGCGGAGCGATTAACTTTCACTCTTTCGAAAAAGGCGTAGTAACGGTTAATTTAAGAGGCGCCTGTAGTGGCTGTCCTTCATCTTCCCTGACACTAAAATCGGGAATTGAAACAATCCTCAAACGGCTTGTACCTGAAGTCAAAGAGGTAGTGGCTGTAGAGTTGTAAACAATCARCCTGTTGATTCCTTCGGTATAAAAATTGTATTGGATTCGAAAAATTGTTTTATTTTGTGCCAATCGGTACAGATCACAGCATTAATTTCTTTACAACACCGGAGAATCCGCTCAGATCTATGAAAAAACTTCTCGCACTAACACTGTTCCTAATTCTCGCAACCGTCAATGCATCATTTGCTCAAGACGGTATGTCTAAAAGTGAAATGACCGCTGATGCGGAGCTTTACTTTAAAGGAGAGAACTATTTAGCAGCTTTACCCCTTTATAAAGCACTGGATTCTCTCGATCCAAGCATTGACCTTAAATTCAAGCTTGGGATCTGTTATCTGTATAAAACAGATGAGATAAAGAGGGCAATGGAGCTACTGCAAACGGTGCTTGAGGACGGATCAAAACAGGAGAATCTACATTTCTATTTAGGGCGCGCCTTTGCAATGAACTATAAATTTGACCCKGCAATCCAATTCTATAATGAGGCTCTCTCAAAGAAGACTTCCAAAGATAAGCTTGAGGCCATTCCCCGGTTTATTGAGTATTGTGAGAATGGCAAAAAACTGGTGGCAAGCCCAATAGCGGTGACTATAGAAAATATTGGGAAACCCGTAAACAGCAAATATTCGGAATATGTACCTGTAATATCAGCGGATGAGTCCATCATGATATTTACTTATCGCGGCGCAAAAAGCACTGGTGGCCGGCAAAATATATATGCAGAACCAGACCCAAAAGGCCGCTACTTTGAAGATGTCTTTCAATCGGTAAAATTAGGAGGGGAAACCTGGTCGGAACCAGAAAGAATCGGTGAGAATATCAATACGCACGGACACGATGCCAGCCTCGCTCTCTCTGCCAACGGACAAAAACTCTTYATATACAAGGATACAGAAGGATCTTCCGGAGACCTATATGTAAGCGAATTAGAAGGCTATACGTGGTCGGTTCCTGTAGCTCTTGACAGTAACATCAATACTTCAGCCTGGGAAGGAGGCGTCAGCCTTTCGGCTGATGAAAACACGCTATACTTCGCCAGTGAACAAGAGGGAGGAATAGGTGGTCGGGACATCTACAAGTCTGCCAGAAATGATAATGGAAGCTGGGGAAAAGCAGTTAATCTCGGGTCGAGGATCAATACTCCTTACGACGATGAGTCCCCATTCATTCACCCGGATGGAAAAACCTTATTCTTCAGTTCTCAAGGACATCAAAGCATGGGTGGATATGATATCTTCCGTTCTTTGGCAGTCTCAGATACGGGCTGGACTACTCCAGAGAATATTGGTTATCCATTGAACACAACCGGAGATGACAGATACTATGTTGTTTCTGCAGATGGAGAAAGAGGTTATTATGCATCTAAAAAAATCGGAGGCCTTGGACAGCATGACATATATGTGGTGCACCTTGGTGACGCTGCCAGAAAACATGCGCTGGTTTTAGTAAAAGGTGTCGTAACCGCCAATGACAAAGCTGCGGAAGCTGAAATCAAGGTAGAGTATGCAAACACAAGACTACCCTATGAAGGTTATTTCAAGTCCAATTCMGCAACGGGTAAATACATCGTAATCCTACCTGGAGAAAACGATTACAATCTAACATTTAATGTGAAAGGATTTGCACCGCACGTTGAAAACATCAATGCAATTGAACTGACCAAGTATACGGAGATTGTAAGGGATGTTAGAATGTACTCTAAGGACTATCAACGCAGCATAAATATTTCTGGCCGTTTGATGATTGAGGGCGATTTGAAGCCCGCCTCTTTGGTTACYATGTTCATTAAGGAAGTTAATGAAACGGTAGAGTTGCAAACTACAACAGATGGGGAGGGGAATTTTAGCTTTGCCGATGTGCCATCGGGTTTTACTTATACCTTCTCAATTGCTGAAGGGGCGTCATTCGAAAAAGCCTTAATCACAGGATTGGTAGTTGCCGGAGATGTGCCCAAACCGGATATACATTTTGCTGTAGAGGGTGGAAGTGAGACATTTTCGGCTGAAGACGGAACCTATGAATTGGAGATCCTTCGCAGAGAACCCACCTGTSCGTACCCCATTAAATATCTTAAGCCGTATACCGGTGGTTCTACCTTCCCTGATTTGTCAGATGAATTATACAAGAAGATTATGGAYAAATATGGYKCTTGTGTAGCGGATGGTTTGGTATTCCGGGTGCAAATTGGTGCCTATTTCACACCGGAGAACTTTAATTACAAGTATTTCAAYGATYTGGGKAATGTGTCTCAGAAGTTGTTAAAAGAYGGCATTACCAGGTTTGTAATGGGTAATTACASCAAGATGAAAGATGGTGAACTGCTGAGAAATAAAGCGGTTAGAATTGGTGACAAAGATGCATTTATCGTCATCTATTATAATGGTGAAMGGATGATGATCGAAGAAGCAATTAAATCCGAATTTTATTAAACAGACCGTATTTAACACCAATAGCCACCAAGTCCATTAGGCCCGTACGTATCTTACGTCGGGCTATTTTATTTTTGAGAACNTACGTGCGTACCCAGAYCTATTCAACCTCAATTCTCAGATGAAGCTCTCGATAATAATTCCATTCTACAACGAAGAAGCGACCATTTCTGAGGTGATTACCAACATCAAGAAACTAAATCTTGSMRSMRTAGAAAAAGAAATCATAGTGGTKGATGATGGAAGCACRGATCAGGGGTTACAGCTGGCAAAGGCACAACATGATATMATRCTGATAGAGCAYCCAAAAAATTTGGGYAAAGGRGCGGCYGTGGCCTCYGGAATTGAGAARGTAAGTGGTGACTTCGTAATAGTGCADGATGCAGACCTGGAATTGGATTCTCATGACATYAAAAGCATACTTGATAAGGCAATCAGYGAAAACGCMCAAGTTGTATATGGATCTCGYAACCWGAACGRCACAAGTAAGAATAGATCGCCTGTTTTCTTTTGGGGAGGCCGTATGGTTACCGTTATATGTAAYATACTTTTCGGMACTGAACTCACTGACGARGCCTGCGGATACAAGTTATTCCGACGGGAKTTACTCCAAAAGGTRAAGTTCCATTCAAARGGGTTTAGCTGGGAGCCTGAGATCACGGCAAAACTTGCGAAACGAGGTGTTCACATATTTGAGGTGCCGGTTTCATACAACCCAAGRTYYAARCAYGAGGGCAAGAARTTAAATATCTCTGACGGCATCCATGCGTGCTGGACATTGATCAAATAYCGATTTGTYGACTAGTRTTAACAGAAAAGCARGGCCTTCGWTTTTAGAYRCGAACGCTTCGATTTAGTCATACTARAGGTATTCGGSCATTTTTNTTTAAATTTATCAGGTTGAACGCGCTAAAYARGRGATGAGAAGAACGTAAATGAGATTTGATTGCCGATATATAACAATGCTCAATTGAAATYATGCTGAATAAYAAGACCAYYGCAGTTGTWGTACCGGCTTATAACGAGGAAAAGCAAATTGGGACCGTCCTKAARTCCATGCCTGATTTTGTGGACCGAATTGTTGTTGTAAATGATTGYTCAAARGATGGTACGGCTGACATCGTAACAGAATTTATTAAAAATGACCAAAGCGAAACACTGGAAATCAAAAACGCAATGGAAAGCGTTCCRGAAAACASCTATAACAGAGCAGAGRTTGTATTGCAAGASCAGCTAAGGGAARAYATCAAGTATTTTGTCCCATCAGAAATTATCAATGAKGATGCAGAGAAGGACMGGATCATCCTGATCAACCTTAAGCGCAATGCAGGTGTGGGAGCYGCCATTGCCAGAGGCTACAAGTGGTGCMAGGATCACGACATTGATTGCAGTGCCGTRATGGCGGGAGACGGCCAAATGGATCCGGCAGAATTGGAATCCATATGCAAACCAATCATTGAAGAGGAGGTAGATTACGTGAAGGGCAACCGGCTMATCCACAGAAGCGCCTGGYTGGTCATCCCWAAAATGCGCTTTTTGGGAAATTCTATTCTATCTATCTTRACAAAGATAGCCTCTGGGTATTGGCACGTWTCAGATTCRCAAACTGGCTATACGGCCATATCTAGCAAGGCCCTWRGTTCGATTAGACTGCACAAAATTTATAAGGGATATGGRATGCCCAATGATATGCTGGTCAAATTGAATATTGCTTTTTGCACAATTAAAGAAGTAGAAATAAAACCTATTTATGATATCGGTGAAAAAACAAAAATGAATGTCTTCAAGGTAATACCGAGTATCTCAATACTACTTTTAAAATCATTCATAAAAAGGTTGTGGATCAAATATCTGTTCAGGGATTTTCACCCACTTTTTATTTTCTATCACTTTTCATTCTTGCTGGCATTTGCCATGCTTCCTGCAATCTATAAAATTGCKGAAGCCRTCATTATAGATGTGAATATTTCRTATCAGATGTTACTATTGTTTATCTTCCTRTTTATGGGGAGTTTTCAGTCATTGTTATTTGCCATGTGGATGGACATTCAAGACAATGAAAGACTGTATAAATAGTGCTCAACRGCGTTTTCACAAACATTGATCKCTAGCACCTGACGCTTCCCGAAATTCGGAAAATGCAAAGCATCTGCTCCAAATGTGTTCTTGACACCACAGTTCCTGAATTGGTTTTTGATCATGAWGGGGTTTGCCAGTACTGTAATATTTATGCAGAGCTGGATGCATTGTATCCCCTAAATRGYAAGGGMGAAGAGAAACTCAAARCCCTGATAGCTTCYATAAAGAAAGATGGAAAGAAYAARGAATACGATTGCATACTGGGWGTRAGCGGRGGTACTGACAGYACYTTCACCCTCTACAAARCCRTACAATTGGGGCTSCGGCCTTTAGCCGTTCATTTTGACAACGGATGGAACTCAAAACTGGCRGTGACCAATATCAAAAAGGTTTGTGAAAAATTAGATGTTGATCTATTTACCTATGTGGTYGACTGGGAAGAGTTTAAAGACCTGCAAATTTCTTTCCTGAAAGCCTCGACTCCCGATGCTGAAATCCCCACCGATATTGGCATTCAYGCCACGTTAATWAAAATTGCTGCCMRGGAAGGATTGAAGTATGTACTCAAYGGCCACTCTTTCAGNACCGAAGGGNGTKTCKCCCATTGGCTGGACTTAYATGGACGGCAAATACATAAAGTCRGTACARAAGAGRTTTGGGAARGCCARRCTGAATACKTTYCCCAACTATACCCTYRCYGATTTGCTATATCACAATTTCATYAAAGGAATCAARGTYGTTCCCATCTTRAATTATTTTGACTACGACAAAGCCAGCGCCAAAACACTTTTATCAAATGAACTGGATTGGGAATACAGCGGGGGCCATCATCATGAATCGGTTTACACAAAGTTTTTYCAATCTTATTTATTGCCGCGAAAATTTAACATCGACAAGAGAAAAACAGAGTATTCGGCAATGATCTTATCAGGTCATATTTCACGGGAAGAAGTGYTGAAAAAACTTAARGACAATGTTTATCCCTACGATCAGGATGTGGTTGACTATACCATCCATAAATTGGGCTTAAGCACTGAGGAGTTTGAAAATATTTTAAGCCTTCCCCTGAAAAGRTTTAAGGATTATCCCACCTATTACCCYTTGATCAARGCAATGAGGATTCCTATAAAAATTGCTTGTGATCTGAACATTTTACCCAAGCTACTTTACTATAAGTTCCTGAAAACCTAGATTGTCTCCCCCTTGGGTATTTCATTCTTTCTCAGTGAGAAGGGCYYTGGAGCAAAYCGCCTTCATGGATTTKCTTTGAGATGTAATTTGCRGTCATCAACGCACCGTTTTCATTGAAGTGGCAATCATCATAAAATGCAGAGGTATCACTCGGAACCACAGCTGCCAAATCAACRATATCAACATCTCTTTTTGCRCAGGTTTTTCTAAGCTCKTCGTTRAATAACTCCATTGYTTCYGCAAGCRCWCGRGTTGAGTAATACGCTTTCCCGCTTTCTTCCTGAAAATTTCCAATGCCTCCCATCCACAGTAAACTTTTCAATCCCTCATGCATTTCAGCTGTCCATAGTATTGGTTGGGTGACGAAAATAATGCGAAAGCCTTTTTCTTTAGCTAYATCTATAAGTTYATCTAAGTTCTCCGCATAATGCGCGAGYCCCYGAGTCAAATCAGGAAGAGAATCAATTATTCTACTGGCATCTTGYCTGTGYTCCCGTAATYTGGAGTAGACAKTTCCTTCATCATCCAAAACCACTCCTTTGGCATATGAAACAACCTTATTCAAATTCTCCGCAAAGTACCAGTACCTGCTCCTCTTAAACAGAGGCTTGTCTCTTTCAGGTATCACGTTGAAGGCCTTTGCTTTTAAGTATTCTTCATCCACGTCCAGATAATTATCCGGATTACTYAAAAAATAGCTCAAATCATTAATGCCCAMCAGCATAATGACAATGTYAAGATCCTTATASGGTARCTGAGGCAATAGATGGGTTAATTCCGTTAGGTGATGATTCGTATTCAGTCCGCTTTTGCCACAATTGCCAACCCATACRGGTTTACGTGAATGCTCATTTAAGTTAYGCTGCAGGAGCTGAGGCCACGATTCCTCCTGATCCAGGTAAAAACACTCTGTGGTGCTGCCACCAATCGTTATTATTTTATAAAAGTCATTTTCGGGAAACTCATCTCCACGCACACCAATAGAATTGGTCATAAATCTCGATTCATTGTATATACCAGGCATAATTGAGCTCTCAGGATGAAAGACCATATTGATGTTGGGGCGCCACACACAATATTGCTGTGGGAATGGGAAAATTATTCTCAGGRCAATCTCCCCYATCCCMAATGCCACAAATACAGAAAGKCCAACAAGTAAAAATTTGATCTTCCGCTCTTTTTTTCCAGAAGTCATCTTACTCTTTCTTATAGATRTAAAAATCAGATTTTGATGTATTGTAAGGGTCCTTTACATCATAAGGAAAGGGGTTTTCKATTTTTTTGACCAAATCCCAGTCCGTCGCATTCAGCCCTATCCATTTTGTAAATTCCCTGTCTCTTTCGTGATACGTTTGCTCACTTTCATTGTTGCTCGAGTAAATGACAACATATTTTGTTGAAGCTGCAAAGAGATGTTTCATATGGGTATCGAACACCTCATCTTCAACCAAATGATAAATCACATCAAGGGAAACTGCCAGGTCRGCTTGAAGAATATTCSGATCRTCGTCAAAGTGCAACGGATCGTATAAATGAAAGCTCTTYGACGGATCGTTTGCAAATTTTTCCTCACATAAGGCYATRGCTGTTTTGGATATATCCAAACCYATATATTTTGGGTAAACRGCTAAYGATAATTGGTTGCCATCCCCACATCCGAACTCAATAACCGACCCTATATTTTTTTCTTTAACCAAAGAATTTAAAAACCCGGCCTTATATTCCGCCAGTCTGTTATAAGAACCCGATCCCGAGTCGCGCCACCCCTTTTTATACCTTCTTTCCCAATAAGTTCCAGATCCCGGGAAATATTTATTGTTGGCCAAAACCCTCYGGTAGAACCACAGTGCAAGCCCCGACAGAACTGGAATTTTTGCTATTAGTGATTTTATATTCATACYGTAAAATCAGRCTHCTCAGHTGNCAAAYGYTAATCCYGRNTTTTTTCGCCCAAMCATATTCTAAAATTGGAAATATATAAATTGWTTKGTMSTNTTCAKKWAMWGCMAAAMRWAAAATWMMATAACCGCTATCCTGACAAACTTAATTGCCGGGAAAATGCCATTGAATTGTTCCTTCACCCGACYAGATGTTGTAAAATACCAGGTCAGTAACATACCGGCCATTAGCGCAATTATTCCGTAAACATGAAAAGGATGAACAGCYCGGAAAAAAGTCACGCTCAGYGTGTAYTCMAGRGGATTAATTATTTTGAGAAACATRATACCCGCYTGCGAAAGGGACTGTGCRCGAAAGGGAATCCAGCCAACTGTGGCCAGAGCAAACATCAAAGACCAKGCGAGCACAGGTGTCTTCTCAATCAACACGTTGAGTATTCTAAATTTCCGGTAAACAAATAAAAGYARYGCGTGATAAAGTCCCCATATYCCAAATGTCCACGCTGCACCATGCCACAATCCCATAATGAACCAAGCGAGAAACAGCGCTAATGTTCTCTTATTGTTTCCATCCTGCTCTGCCGCAACCGCGAGGCCTCCAGTACTTTCTGTCCTAACCGGTTGCCCGATTAAGGGAAGGTACAGRTARTCCCTTACCCATGAGGAAAGAGAGATATGCCACCTCTTCCAAAAGTCCTTGGGAGACAAGGATAAATAAGGAAAGTTRAAGTTCTCMGGGAARCGTATTCCAAGTATACGAGCGGAACCGATGGCAATGTCCGAATATCCGGAAAAATCAAAATAAATCTGAAAYCCAAACAAAATGGCCGCGGCCCAAACATCATAAGCAGAAAATAAATTGGGATCCAGATCAAAGGCACTATCAACCATGACTGCAATGGTATCTGCCAGGACCACTTTTTTAAATAAGCCTRCTATAATGCGTTCAACACCTGGAATGATATCACGYATATTGGCCTTGCGTTCAGCRASYAATTGGGGAATGACCTCCTTTGCCCTGAGTATAGGCCCGGCAATTAATTGCGGCCAGAAGGTGACATAGGTCAAAAATGCCAAAAAGTTCTTTTCTGGTTTGATCACCTTTCTATAAGTGTCAATCGTATAACTGATGGTTTGAAAGGTATAGAATGAAATTCCCAAHGGCAAAATGATCCGAATGCCCAGGTCAGGCAAGTTTTGATTGCCAGTACTTCCAAAGATTTGAATGCCGTCGTATATGAAATAGGTGTATTTGAAGACAAACAACAAACCCAGATTGGTTATCAGGCTTATCAAAAGCCACATTTTTCTCTCCGSCGTYTTCCCTGACTTGTAAATTYGATCAGCAGCCACATAATCYACACAAGCGGAAAAGACCATTAGYAAACTAAATTCCCACCGCCACATCGAATAGAATAAAAGACTAAAGGCAGCAATGATGAACAGCCTGAATTTATGCGGCAGGGCCCARTGCAACRTCGTTGCAATGAGTATAAAAAGGATGTATCCCCAGCTATTGAATAACACTGTCGGAGTCGATAATTAATTCTGAAAAGAAGTCATCAATACTATTTCCAAGTAACTCATGYCCCCTATCAGTAAAATGAAAAACATCCGGGCGTCCYGAATTGGTTAAGCCCCAATAATCAGGGGGTACAATTGTTTCCAGATCAATATAATACAGCCCATCTGTCCCTTCGCATTTTTGTGCGAGTTCCTCAAAATAGGCGTCATATTTTTTTCGGTTATAATAGAACTCACCTGCAGTTGGAGGATGAGGCTGTTTGTAGAGAAGCACTTTACAACCATCGTGCAAGGCCAATTTTAGCAGCGATTCAAGGGCCAGGTTACTCCAGATTTTTTGATGCTCCGGAACTTCCGGCTCCCTGGGCTGCTGAACGATACCACTGAGAATTTTTGGCAAATAGATTCTAAAACCAATATCKATTTTAGCCACMACTTTACCCCGATGCTGATATCCCGGAAAATGTTCGTCCAATGTGGAGATGAGTTCATTTTCCAGATACTCCTGAGGAGTTCCCACAACAGCATTTCTCTTRAGAGGGGTTTTTTTAGCGGGTAATTGTGCCGCTATCAATTTTTCCTTATTGACATTTCGAATGCCCTGTTCCCCGATTTTCAAAGTTTCTTCCGATATGTTTCGCAATGACTTTAACAACCCAAGCTGKATGTCCGTTTCCTTTAAATCGTCATAGACCATCGCTATTACCAACCAGTCCGGGAAAAGCTTYTCCTGACGGAATATCTGATACATAACCAGGATATCATGCAAGCCGGCATTCGGTGTAGAKGCCTGCAGGTTTAYCGCATTTGAGYTTCTCGCATTTACCMGYTCATTGGCATATTCAACYGCAAGCATATTSCCHTCTTCAAATTTATTAATGGAATGCAACTGGGATGCBCCTAACCAAAGTGTGATTTCCTGACCTTSCCCCTGGAGCTTTGCAAAATGGGCCAACTGRAYGGAATCCGGTTTCCAAATGGATGAYAGWGGCAAGTCGTTGTGTCGYGCTATKCGTTTTATGGTGTTCAATCCTAAACCRAATTCCTCCGGTTTAAAATTGGCATAGTGCAAAGAACAAAGGCAAAAGACCAATATTCCAATTAATATTCCTGAAATTGCACCAATGCTATCTTTAGAAGCAGATTTCATCCCGGGTTTACCAACCTTTCATTTTTCCTAAAACTACGAATAGCATATTGATCCCATAAAGTGCTGAATAATATTAATGATAAATATTTTGTTTTCTTAACATCGGCCGGTAGAACCGGCACCAGGTTTTTTGGCGATAAAATGAGCCAGATGATTCCCAACTCATTTTCCGTCCATGAACCAGATCTGTTTACGRGTTTTGGAARCCTGTCATTAAAGCAGGTCAGACAATTTGGTCTCTATCACTTAACCCTTGGTAAAGCGCTGGGAAAAACCGGGATTAGAAACATCTCACAAAATTACCTGGCTGGAAGGATCAATCTGGACGAATTAAAAAACGCGATCGCCAAACACACGCAAAAGTGTTATGCAGATCTGGAAAATGAGCTAATTACTGACTCCTATTATGGATGGTACGGGGCCATTCCTGGAATTCAAAGTCTGTACAACAACTACAAGATTGTTTGTTTGATACGATCTCCACAGAGTTGGCTCAATTCAAATATGGCTTGGGGCGCTATGTACGGTAAACGTGACTGGGTCAGCAATTTATGGGTCTTGCCGTTAAAGCGGCTAAACCCMRAAATGATACATGACAGCAATTACGAAAAAAAATGGGRTGGTTTTTCCAACTTTCAGAAACTCTGCTGGACATGGAAAACGATCAATGAAATTATTCTAAGAAACGTCGAAGGCGACCCCAATGCAATAACCTTTAAATTCGAAGAATTATTCATTGCGAATGAAAAATACACGGCRCTTGGAAAAATGCTCARTTTTGTAACCGAGTTCCCGGAGAAGAAGTTCCCWTTTGTAATACCTGAAAACATYCTGGAGCAAAAGGTGCATCAAAGCACTTCYTCTGACATATCYGAAAAGAGAGAATGGAACAGYGAAATGAAAGAAAATCTCCTAAGTATATGTGGAGATTTAATGCAAAAACTAGACTACACAATTGAATAAGATAAAGGCCATACTTTACCTGCTGTCTATYGCAGCCATCGCCTATTTTGTTTTCAAGTATAAAGAGAGCYTMTCAATCATCTCCAACCTGGATTATGGGGAATTGTCATTTTTACTCATTCTGGCTGCCTCCACAATAGGTTTGCACGCGTTTCAATTTTTAATCATTGCTCGCGTCATCGATAAGGGCATCTCTTTTCTTCCAATGCTCGGAATAACTTCCCTGTCATCCATGTACAATTATATTCTCCCGGCCAGCGGTGGTGGAATTGCTGTTAGAGCAGCTTTATTAAATCAGAAATTAGGCATTACCTGGTCAAGAATTGCTGCCCTGATGAGCGTCTTCTATGTATCGAGCTATTACGGCGTATCCTTTCTCCTGCTGATAACGTCCAGCATCGTCTACTATTCCTATGCGCTGGCGGACGAGCTATACGTGGCTATCATCGCATTTTTTGTTCTACTATCCGTCCTCATCCTTCTTTTGTATAATTGGAAGCCAACAACGCGAACTGTCACAAATAAATTCAAGCAATTTCTTCAGAGCACCCTGGAGGGGTTAGAAAAATTTAAGGGGGAGTACTCCAAACTTTTTGCGAGTATTATCTGTCAAATCACCATTGTAGCCATCGCCGGCACAAAACTGTATTTTGTTTTTTCCTTTCTGGAACTGGACATTTCTTATTGGAAGGTATTTATGGTTCAGTCTTTTCTTGCCCTGTCTCTTGTGCTGTCCCTGACGCCGGGTAACTTTGGCATTCGTGAGGGGTTAATTGTCCTTTTTGCTGGCTTTTTAAATCTGAGCGTTGAAAGTGCCTTGTTAGGCGCTGTTTTGGACAGAGCAACCAATATGCTGATGGTTCTGCTATTGGGTGTTGCAAGCAAATTCTGGTATTTAAAATAATTGAGCCTTGTTAGATTTCAAAATACAGAGGGATATAACTCAAAGTAAACCTGCTCATGCATTCGGCAGACAGATCTGATCTCGAAGAAACAATTATAGTCAGATGAAGAAATTACTGATACTGACTTCGGCATTCCCCAGATGGAAAGATGAGGGATTGGATACGTTTATGCTGGAATATGCTCACACAATGGCTGAAAATTTTGAGGTGTTTGTTCTTGCTCCTCGCTCAAAAGGTTCAAAAAAAAATGAGGTATGGGGAAACCTGAAAATATGCCGCCACAAACAGTTCCCAATCATCAATGCTAATTTGGCTTATGGCAACGGGATATTGGGAAATTTGAAAAAGAACCCACTCCTGTTTTTTGTAATTCCATTTTATTTCTTTCTACAACTTTTCGCTATAAAGCGAATTGTTAAAAAACACGATATCGCCATTATCCATGCCCACTGGATACTACCTCAGGGAGTCACCTCAGTACTGTATAAAAAAATATTCAATGCAAAAATTAAGATCCTTGCCACTATTCACGGCAGCGATTTGCTGGGGGTGAATAACCGGATTGGAAATAGACTGAAAAAAATGGTCTTTGGTAATATCGACGGCTTAAGCGTGGTTAATGAGGCCTTAAAAGATGGYGWTAGGGGATTKGGCGCSCAGAATAATGTYTCCGTATGCCCGATGGGAATAGACACAGCGCGGTTTTCGCCAGCTAAAAGAGACCCTGACTTGAAAAAGACGCTTGGCATAAGTGGTGAGTTTCTACTTTACGTTGGAAGCTGCATAGAAACCAAGGGAATYAGGGTTTTGATCACTGCCATGCCCTTRCTGGTTAAAGAATTTCCARMAATAAAACTGGTGATARTAGGTRAAGGCTATCTGCAAACGGARATGRTTTCGCTAACCAGARCCCTTGAAATTCAGGATAATGTTACTTTTTTGGGATCCGTCCCGAACAAAGAGCTTCCCATTTATTTTGCCACAGCYGATGTTTTTGTCTTGCCAAGTTTCTCTGAAGGATATTCACTGGTGGTACGAGAAGCATTGAGCTGTGAGACYCTAACGATCACGACTGACTTACCCGTATTCAACGATRATTCAGTGTTAAATGAAGTTCTTTTYAAGACCAAASCAGGGAGTCACAATGATATTGCAGATAAAGCAGAATACATATTGAAGAACAAGGAGCARCTTGCTTCATTGCGTAAAAAAGGCAGAGRATACGCAATTGAATCTGCAGATTGGRGTGCTATCGGGGATAAATACACCGACATTTTAAATCATTTATAAAAAACCAGAATTTCGTATCATTGGGTATGCAGATTTTCTCCCTGACAAATAGAAAGCTAATTCTTGTAKTAAGTGYCCTTGCCTTTATTGTGCTATGCRCTGCGTACTCCAATCATTTTACCAATGGGTTTTACTTCGATGATTTCAATACCATTGTCAACAATTCATTTGTTAAGGATATAAGCAATCTACCGCTGTTTTTTACAGACATTAAGTATTATGGTACAAACCTGGGCAAYCAGGGTTATAACCCCATATTGGTTAGCCTCAACGCAATAGATCACTGGCTGGCCGGAGAATACAATCCCGTGTACTTTCACGCGTCGATATTCTTTTGGTATRTACTGCAACTGGTATTGATGTTCTATTTRTTCAAGAACATTTTCAACCTRACCGCATCAAACGAACAAAATGCGCTGCTTGCTCTTGTTCTTGTCGCKTTCTATGGAATACATGCGGCAAATGCAGAGACGATCAACTATATCATCATGCGRTCCGACTCGTTTTCAACACTTTGTGTTGTTGCCTCCTTGCTCYTGTACCAGATACCMAGATTCAGAAAATACCACCTTTATCTTATTACYATGATTATTGGTATTGGCACCAAGGAAACCGGTGTAATGTTTGCCCCAATATTGTTCTTCTACATTCTTCTCTTTGAAGAAAATGTTTCTTTATGGGAGTTGATTCTGTTTAAGAAACCCAAAGCAATCTTGAATACGATAAAGAAATCAGCTCCTGCATTAATTATTGCATTTGGACTACTTACATTTTTCATCGGATATTTTCTRCCGGAAGACAATACCTTGTTTAAAGACAAACAAACCTCYGATATCTGGAATTATTTTGTGACYCAATGGTACATTATYGCCCATTACATAGGGAATTTTGTGATTCCTATCAATCTCAGTGTAGACAAAGACTTTGAGATCATAAAAACAATGGTTGATCAGCGGGTCTTATTCAGCCTTGGTCTTATCCTCTCTTTGGTTCTTATCGCTTTCAACACATCACGACACAAAAAAACCCTTCCTATTGCATTCGGGATAATGTGGTTCTTTTTTTCCCTGGCGCCTACCTCCAGCTTCAAACCACTCGGACAACTTGCCAACGACCACAGGACATTTATGCCGTATATCGGTTTGGTTTTGAGTCTTGGCTGGTATATAGGATTAATGCTCATTAAACATCGGTCTTACATTCAGGGTCGCTTAATTTTGAAATATGGATTACCGGTATTGGCAATGGTTATTATATTATCGCATGCCTATGGTACCCATCAAAGAAATGAGGTTTGGAGCTCCGGAGAGTCTCTGTGGTATGATGCCACGATCAAGAGCCCAAAGAACGGACGGGTAATGATGAATTATGGGTTGTCTCAAATGGCAAAGGGGAAATATGGAGTGGCCTTAGAGTATTTTCAGAAAGGTGAAGAATTGATGCCCTACTGGCCATATATTCACATCAATATGGGTGTTCTAAAACAGGCCACCGGCCATCCTRAAGAAGCAGAAATCTACTTCCTCAACGCCATAGAATATCAGCCAAATCTTGCGGAGAGTTATTATTACTATGGCAAGTGGTTAAACTCGCAGAACAGGAAAGAAGAAGCGAAAGTGCAATTAACAATCGGGCAGCGCCTAAGCCCTGGCCATGCCGGGATCAATCGACTKCTAACAAGGTTARCTRCTACAGTGTCAAAAATWCAGGATGACAGAATACAGTCTCTRCTGCAATTGGTGGAGGAATCACCCTTAGCMGAGAACTTCATMAACCTKGGCCTGGCGTACTACAAGAAAGGACAATACGAGAAGTGTATCGAAGCAAGTATAAATGCACTGAATCAGAGGCCTGATTATGTGTATGCTTACAACAATATGTGCAGTGCTTACAATGCCCTGGGCGAATGGGACAAGGCCCTGGCAGCTTGCGATAAGGCWYTGRAAATTGCACCKGATTAYCAATTGGCYAAAAACAACCGTCAATTGGTRCTCCTTAACAWAKCAAAGGAAAACTGATCCTTGCACCTTCTCACCACCCTRTWACGRCCYCCTTTAYGAACAARCTGCTGGAATTCAAATGACCACCTGTCGGAACAATTACACAGACCTTTGAGATAACGTGTCCATACGACCTGAAAACCTGCTTGCAAAACAAGTGATTCCCGAAGACAACCAAATGGGAAGAATATCCGTCTTAATGAAGGCTGTCCTTAGAAATAACGTACGCGCGAGTTGTAGGTTCAATAATTGAATATCTATCTGGAAATCGCGGCGAAGCGCCAAATGTAACATTCGGCCGGAAATAACGTAGAAATGCCTTTGCTTCATCTGATTGTCAATCAATAAATTATTGTTTAAACCAGATTATTCCGTAACTTTCGCATACTTAAGTTCCCTTTACCCAATTACCTTACCAGTCCTGTATCAAGTCTTGCATTAACCTTAATGAACAATTCTTGCTCTAAATGTATACGCCACAAGTAAAGCYATTACAGATCTTGAGAACAACTTTAAYCAACTTRGCGTTGGTATTGCTTTTGTGTTATACGACCAATCAAAGGTCCTAYGCACAAAACAATAATGTAGGTATAGGCACAARTACTCCTGATCCRAGCTCCTTGCTGGATCTTCAGGCTACGGATAAAGGAATATTGATCCCMCGGACAGATACMAATCTCATTGTAGCTCCTGCTACAGGATTGTTAATYTATCAATCTTCAATTAACGAATTCTATTATTTTGATGGAACAAAGTGGGTGAGAGCGCTTGGTCCCATGGGACCTGCTGGGCCCACGGGGTTACCTGGAACAAATGGAACTGACGGAGCGACSGGAGCTGCAGGAACAAACGGWRCSGATGGRGCRACMGGTCCWACMGGRGCWSCWGGAACMAACGGAACRRATGGKGCTGATGGAGCGACAGGTCCTACCGGAGCACCTGGAACAAATGGTGCTGATGGAGCAACAGGTCCTACCGGAGCACCTGGAACAAACGGTGCTGATGGGGCAACAGGTCCTACCGGAACACCTGGAACTAACGGAACAAATGGTGCCGCCGGACCTACAGGAGCAACTGGACCTACGGGTCTTGACGGTGCATTAAATGCCTGGTCCCTGACAGGCAACGCCGGAACGATTGTCGGAACAAACTTTATAGGAACTACCGATCCTGTTGATTGGCAAATCAGGAGTAATAATATTGAAAGGATGAGGGTTGCATCCGCAGGAAGAATCGTTCTCAATAAGACAACCGCTACGGCGAATGATGTTTTCTCAGTTTATGGAGACGGTACACCAGGTGCTATATCCGTCCTGGGTACTTTTTCAATTAATGGCTACAGTGTAACTTCCGGAACAGGAGTTTATGGGGAGAATACGGGCCTTGGACAGGGCGTATGGGGCGCAAATACCGGAGGAGGATCGGCAGTTTTTGGCAGATCAAGTGGGGTCGGTGGAATCGGCGTTTTTGGTGAAGCTACGAATACAGGTAGCGTTGCGGTTTTTGGCCGGGCCAGTTCTACGACAAGTAATGCTGGTAATTTCCTGGCAAATGATGTAGCGAACACTTTTTCAGCTATGTATTCCCAGCATGATGGTGGCAATGGTAATGCAGTTACGGGTCTTAACAATGCAGCGGCCGGTGCCGGTACCGGTGATGGTGTTAATGGTCGCACAGCTCAATCAGCTGGCTTTGGAGTAACGGGGTCAAATGCGAACGCTACAGGAACCGGAGTAATTGGTGGCGGTAACAATGTCACATCGACATTCCTTGTTGGTGGTAGTGGAGGTTCTTTTACGGGTTCGGAAATAGGGGCGGCAGGTTGGTCTTTGACGGTCGCTTCAGGTACAGGGGTGGTAGGTTCTGGTAACAATGCTGGGGTTACTACTTTAGTTACGGGTAGTGGTGGTTCATTCACCGGTACGGGAGCTGGGGTTGTAGGATGGTCAGAAACAGTGGCAACCGGAACCGGAGTTGCAGGTTCTGGTAATAACGTTGGCGTTACGACCCATCCCAATGGTAGTGGAGGTGCATTTGCTGGAAATGCCGCTGGAGTCTTAGGATCCGCGGAAACTGTCGCATCAGGAACAGGAGTAATTGGTGCAGGAAACAACTTGGGAATCGTAACTCTTGGAGCAGGTAGTGGAGTAGCAGGAAATGGTTCTTCATTTGGCGTATTTGGCACAACTGCCAGTACTACCGGAGCCGGAATAATTGGGCAGAACAGTTCTACAGGTTGGACTGGAGATTTTCAGGGCCCAATGAGAGCTGGTATTTCAACCTTGAACAGACATGATTTTTCGGGATGGTGGCAATCTGCAACTTCATCAGACAACCACCGGGTTGTTCCCAATGCCGGAAATTGGGGATATGTAGGAGATGCAACCAACTATTGGTGGAAGATGTATGCAGACAACTATTTTGGAAAGAGTACTACGATAACTCTTTTCGACACATATGATGATCTGGCATTACTCAATTCAATAGAGGCCGACACCCTCTGGGATCCTGTATTACAACATCACATAATGATAATCAAACCTGAATCCTTGCCTCGCTGCATTTTGAATTATGGTGAACTGGCTGCTGGTAATACCGRCACTGAATTCATTGATCTGCAAAACTTGGATGGTTTGTTGATTGGAACTGCCCGTCAGCTTGACAGAGAGACAAAAGCGCGTGACAAACGATTAGTAGCCCGAACGGATCTTCTCGCTGATGCTTTAGGACTGGATTTCAGCGAACAAGGTGGCAATGTTATAACTAAGAAGATTTATGAATTCGGCACTGCTACAATGGAAAGCAGCGAAGTATGGGTCTCTTTCCCCAGTGATTTCGCTTCGCAACTGAGCAACACTCCGGTGGTCACCATTACATCAAATAGCCCGGATGTTGTTCTCTATGTTTCAGACAAAARCGCTGAAGGATTTARGGTGGTGAATACATTTGGGAAAAAGGACATTACTTTTGATTGGAGTGCTTTTGCGAARGTTCAGGTGAACCGTGCTGTTACAGATGCAGATCACCTGGATGACGTTTTTTATCGCAAGTCTTTTGAATTACCCCGGGGATCTTATAAAGAATTTGTACCATATACCGGAGAAGCCAAGGATAATATTAATGCATATGATCCTGGAAAGTACTATGCCGAGGATATGAAATCCATTATCAAAACAAACAATGAGCGAAAGGCGGAACCCGAACCGGCTGAGGCAATAGAAATTGAATCAATTAAGCTTGAATCGRAAAAACTTGAGTTTAARGTAGTGAAAAATGAAAACAAAGATGCACCCATRCAGATTGAGACGGGGAATAAAGARGCGGATGTGCAACGCAAATAAACAGGATCAATAGATCATTGAAATAACATCTGGAACTATGAAAGAAAAACGCGCCATTCCCTTAAGGCTATTAATCACGATTTGTCTGRTTGGTAGTGCTACCGTTCTATTCGCTCAAAATAACAATGTGGGTATCGGCACCAATACGCCGGACGCCAGTGCTATTTTGGATCTGCAGGCGACAGACAAAGGAATTCTGATTCCACGAACGGATACAASCTTGATCGTAGCCCCTGCTACTGGCTTRYTGGTCTATCAAAACTCGAATGATGAGTTCTACTATTTTRACGGAACCAAATGGATRCGAGCRCTAGGTCCGATGGGGCCAACCGGCCCTGCCGGAACCAATGGTGCYGATGGYGCAACTGGAGCAGCGGGAACGAATGGTASTGACGGRGCYACSGGWCCTACAGGAACACCKGGYACAAAYGGAACRAATGGTRSTGACGGAGCTACCGGRCCTACAGGARYAMMKGGMACAAAYGGWRCWRATGGWRSYRMCGGMSCYACMGGWMCWAATGGAACAAACGGTACGGACGGAGCCACCGGACCTACAGGAACAAATGGAACAAATGGTGCTGACGGAGCTACTGGTCCTACAGGAACACCGGGTACAAATGGAACAAATGGTGCTGACGGGGCTACT
>NVRW01000022.1:0-10714 GCA_002400975.1 Flavobacteriales bacterium
TTCCTCATCTATTTTCAATGCCTTGAAATAATACTCTAACGCCTTTGGGTAATCGTCCCATTTCGTGTATACGACCCCAATGTTGCCGAGGGAAAAGGCGATTCTTGTTTTGTTTCCAATTTCTTCATTTATTTTCAACGCTCTAAGTTGGTGCTCCAACGCTCTGGGGTAATCGCCCTGGCTATCGTAAATATTTCCGATGTTCATGAGTAATCCGCCAATTAGCTTTTTATCACTGAGCTCTTCTCCAATTTTTAACGCTTTGAAATAATACTCCAATGCTTTGGGGTAGTCGCCCTGGCTGATGTAGACAACTCCGATGTTACCGAAGTTGAAGGCCAGGCCTTTTTTATCCTGTAACTCTTCGCTTATTTTTAATGCTTGGAAATTATGGGAAAGGGCGAGGGGTAAGTTGCCTTTTCGCCCGTTAAAGATGCCGAGATAGCGGTGGGATAGTGCTGTTCCGTGGGTACGGAAGGGTACCTGCCCTTGCCCACGCTTGATAGTGAGGGGGAGCTGTGCGCATAGCTCCAGGGCCTGAGTGCTGAGCAGGATAGCCGTGTCGGGATTGTTCTCCACCTCTCGCGCGAGGGCCAAGAGGGTGTTAATCCGTGTTGTGTCATGATCGGCTGTTTGAAGCAGGGTTTTCAGGGAGTCAATCTTGTGGGATTGAGCAGATGAAGATAAATGGAGAATGAGGAAGAGAATGACCAAGAATCGAGGGTGTCTCATGATTCAAAGCTAAGCAAAATACGTATTCACAGGAGGACAAGAGGACAATACGATGAATCAACCAATCAACCAATTTTCAAATTAGTTCATTAACACATCTTCRAATCAAAACACCAATCAACCAAATCACCACCCACTCGCCAACACATCTGCCAGATGCATCACCTTTAGATTAGAGTCATTCTGCTTTACATAACTTTCAATGTGCATCAGGCAGGAAGAGTCCGTAGAAATRATGTACTCCGCACCCGTGTTGTCAGCATGGAGTACTTTYTGCTCCACCATACTWGTCGCAATTGGTTCRAATTTRGCCGCAAATTGTCCCCCGAAGCCGCAGCACACGTCAGCCTCTTTCAATTCCTTTAGTTCCAGTCCCTTAACTTTYGCCAACAGTTTATAAGGTGCATCATTGACCTCATACTCTCTCAAAGAAGCRCAGGAAGAATGATAGGTGCCAACTCCATTGAGCTCYGCTCCAAGGTCTTCAACTTTTAAGGTRTTGACCAAAAAATCGGAGAGCTCATACATATGTCCCCGAACTTCCTTGAAATCATTGTGAAAAGCCGAATTGTGAAATAGGTCACGATAGTAGTTCTTCACCATACCCGCACAGGATGCAGACGGTGTTACGATATATTCACATTCGACAAATTCCTTGATAAACTTGGCCCCAACTGCTTTGGCCTCATCGTAATAGCCTGAGGTAAATGCGGCTTGTCCGCAACATGTTTGCTCGGGGTTATAGGAGACCTCACAACCGCATTTCTCCAGTATTTTCACCATGTTCATTCCTGTTTCAGGATAAATCTGGTCCATAAAACAGGGTATAAAAATATCAACCTTCATGTACTAATATTAAGCAGTGCGAATTTACGAATTGCTGGGGTAATGCCGATAAAAACCCCCTGCTCACTTTGCCTGCCCAAAAGCAGACAGGTTCGCTGTCCCCCTTCCAGGGGGACAGTTTGATCGCGAAGYGATTAAACAGGGGGTTYKYATCGGCAWTACCCGGAAATTKTCGTACTAAGCGTACTTCCACTTCTTAATCCTACTCAGGAGGATGATTCCAATCACAAAGAAGACCATAAGAATGGCAATGGAGTTTCGCATGCTTCCTGTCCAGTGCTCCATTAATCCGAAGACCAATGTGCCCATCACGACCGATAGTTTTTCCATGACATCATAAATACTGAAGAACGTKGCRTGRTCCTCCGTCTCCGGTAGCATTTTTGAATAGGTRGAACGGGAAAGTGCCTGGGATCCACCCATAACAAAGCCAACCAACCCTGCTGCGATTACRAATAYGTTCTSGCCATAGATGAAATAAACCCAAATRCAAAGAGCGATATAAATCGACATTATAACCATGAGAGTCTTGATATTTCCAAACTTTCCTGATAAACGCGAAAACCCATACGCACCTRCTATTCCAAATACCTGTATTACCATTATGGCAACTATGAGCAAGTCTGGAGCCGCCCCAATCTCTTTGGTGCCAAAGTTTGTTGCCATATAGATAACGGTTTGTACTCCTGCATTGAAGAAGAAAAAGGCCATAAGAAAGGTGATYAGYAATCGWGACTTCTTAAGCTCTCTCCAAACCAGTAGAAATTCCTCATAACCTTTGAAAAAGATGTTTCCCGTTATTTTCCGGTTATACACATTGTCGGGTAGTCGCATGAATGTTATCTGCGCAAATCCAATCCACCAGATTCCAACCAGGAGAAAGGCGATACGAGCCGCCTCTCCCTTATCAGCCAGACCGTACATTTCTGGTTTCATTACCATGCTTAGATTTACAGCTARCAGGATCAAGCTTCCGAAGTAACCAAAGGAAAAGCCCCGYGCGCTCACTTTATCATGCTCTTCCGGTGGAGCGATTTCAGGTAGGAATGAGTTGTAAAACACAATGGATCCGGAAAAYCCTACCGTRGTTAATARGAATGCAATGAGSCCGAATTCAATATTGGTTCCGTCAAAGAAAAACAAACTCATGCACGACAGGGCCCCCAGATAGCAAAAGAACTTCATGAAACTCTTCTTCTTGCCGGAGTAATCAGCGATGGAAGAAAGCATGGGAGACATTAAAGCAACAATTAGAAAAGCAGCCGAAAGGGTATAGGAGTAAATCTCAGTATTGATGTAATTGCGACCAAATACCGAGATTATATCACTTGTTTCCGTACTCGTTACATCATTGAAATAGATCGGAAATATGGTAGCCGTCATCACCAGGGCATAAACCGAATTTGCCCAGTCGTAGAAGCACCAACCGTTGATTACTTTCTTATCTGAAATTATTTTTGTACTCATTTTATTTCAATCCGAGTTACCTCCAATTTATGTATTGAATTTTCCAATCTGAAATATCTGATTCATTAATCACCACCTCTTCAACCGTCTCTATATCAAAAGAGCGTAACTCCCCTATGAGCTCATAATAGATTTTGGAGTTGTCGTATGTATAATACATGTGATAGTGATAGGGATCAAAAACGATCAGACCTACTCCTCGACTGTCTTTAATTTTTGAGAAATCATCTCCCACTCTAAGTCCATATTCATCCTCAATGCTTGAATCGGTTATGCGCACATTATCCAGAATTAATGTGTCCTCATAATCCATTGAAAAGAAAACCAGATCTTTATTTGAGCATGTCACAGAGTACAAAGGGAAGTCGGGTCCATCTTGTTGTCCCATTTCTTTTTGTACAGAACAGTTTCCGAACAGTGTTGCTAAATCCGCGGTCATATCTTTTAAGGGAAATGGAAGCGGAATCTCATTAATATTTGATTCAGCTAGCCCAATTGCATTTACCAATTCACCTGATGTGGATGATGAAATAGTTGAGTCTTGAGGTAGTTGTGCAAGGACAGGTATCTCTTTCAGTGCAATATTTACTGTGTCACTGTTGGAAGAGTCATCTGGAATCTGCCCTTCATGGAAATTGCAGGCCGTTAAAAGTGAAATGAGAAAATATGCCGATGTTCTATTCATGACCTACCAACTAAGGTACACATTCCTCATTATTACTTACTTGGCCACTTGGTAGATCAGTGGCAACTATTGGGACTTGGTTCTTGGGATTTGRAACNNTTGNRAKYTYTAGAAMCKATRKTYCTTAACYGTATCGATAAARCAYTTCACATTGTCCAAKGGKGTRTCCGGATAMACRCCRTGYCCKARRTTGGCAATATGCCCTTTCGGTCCAAATGAAGCAAGCATCTTCTTCGTCGCCTTCACAATTTCCTCTCTGGAAGCATACAAGCCTGCAGGGTCCAGATTTCCTTGTACTGCCTTTCCTCCATCCTGAAAATCGCTTACATCGCCATTTGTGGTGTTCCAGTCAACGCCAATGACATTACAGTTAAGATCCTTCAGATCGTCAAATGCAAAATTTGCCCCTTTTGGGAATACTATAATYGGYACCTCATCAATGGCATCACAAATCTTCCTGAGGTAGGGAATACCGAATTTRCGGTATTGTTCAGCGCTGAGCACCCCGGCCCAACTGTCAAAAATCTGTACAATATCAGCGCCTGCCATTATCTGAKATTTCAGGTAGTTGACAGTACTGTCGGCAATTTTATCAAGCAGAGCATGAGCTGTATCCGGTTGTTGATACAGGAACTTTCGCGCTTTTGCAAATGTCTTTGAACCTTGTCCTTCAACCATATAAGAGAGCAAGGTCCAGGGAGCACCTGCGAATCCAATTAGCGGAATCCTATTGTTTAATTCAMGYTTAACSAGTTTGATTGMATCATAAACATATTGCAATTCATGGCCTTCAGCAACGCGCAGCTTTTCAACGTCAGCGGGGCTTTCAACTGTTTCCCGAAAGAGTGGACCTTTGGTTTCAATTAGTTCATAGGGAAGTCCCATTGCCTCAGGTACMACMAGGATRTCMGAAAAKATAATWGCMGCRTCKACACCCAGAATATCYACGGGCTGCATGGTGACYTCRCARGCMARTTCRGGGGTTTKMACSAGCTCTTTGAAGCCACTTACACTGGCYCTKACCTTTCTGTATTCTGGRAGTATTCTCCCGGCCTGACGCATGAGCCAAACWGGWGTKCGMTCWAYMKYCTSKSAYSSMGCAGCTTTYAATATRAGGTCATTCTTCAACAAGTACGATCACGTGYTTTTYCTGACAAAAATGTATTTGATCATGTTGAGTGAGTTGGCAGKATACGTATACACGTCTTTAAACTCCCACCCATTCTTGGACATGAAATTCAGCATTTCTGTCTCATTGTTCAAAATGATCAATGAGCCATCAGAAGCATAAACTTTTATAACATGTCCCTTCGATGCCTCAACACGCAGCTTAAATTCAGGTGGAAATACCAATTCCATAGACTTGATAGTGCTGCTGCTCCTGGGGTGCATAACAATGCACATGGCGTAAAGATCCTCAACCGTGCTTGAGGTAAGCTTCATTTCAACCTCCTTAATCCTTGTAATTCCAGAAGAAGAGAAGATTGAGAATGCACCCAATACCAGTAGGGTTGTCATGAAGAGATACTTATTCATACATACCTATTTTGGTTTGCAAACAAGTATCCCAACACGTGAAACTTCACCTTGGTTACATTTGCTTTTCCGGCTCCAGTTCAAGTTGTAAATCTTGAAGAAGATAAATGGGAAGGCCAAAAAATATCCGGCCTTCCCTGTGTTTTGAAATTACCGTTACAGGCGGACACTAATTCCACCTTCAACCAGGTAAGGAGMACCCAATCCAACCTCAAAGTGCATTCCGAYSATTTCAGAGAAGTAATACCGGGTCCCAAACAAGGCCTGGAATCCRAAAYTTCCCATTTTAATYTGGSCTTCGTCAAARTTKGGATCTGAAGAYTCCGTTTTGCTTCCCCAATTGGTAATTCCCGCTCTGATGCCAGCGTAGAGATCTAAATCTTCGCTGTGCCCAAAATGAATTAGTGGGCGTGCAGCAATATTCATTCTGCTCAATGTCCACTTAAAATCCTCAGTCACARYGGTGCCYTGGGAATTTGTGTACCAATAATCCACATAATTAATACCCATGGTTTGGTAMCCRAATGCAATACCCAAACTGAAATTATCRGATAATCCATWRKMARATRTKKYWYWYYWWWYWKRKSWTSCAAAGGTGGTATTAGTACCACCGGAAATAGCGCTAAACAAACCACCTATAAGGCTCCATCCTGCTCCTGCTCCTATTGAGATTTGTCCCTGTTCTTTTTGCGCCTTTACAGTTGTTCCGGACATCAACAGAAAAAACGTGCATAAGGTTATGAGTGAAATAAACTTCTTCATGACATTTGAATTTAAAGGTTTCATATATGGTTGGTAAAAAATCTGGATGCTAATATATATCTTTTATCAATGATAACAGGCTCTTGTAAAACAATCTATTAACTTTAAAGCGAACCGGATTGTTAACTCAAAACTTGATCGAAACGCCTACAGATATTAAGGGGCCACCGATTCCGATTTCTGAGTTAATACCTATGTTATTTGTAAAATAATACCGCATTCCAAATGCCGCTCGCGCCGAAAATGGCAAGAGGGTAACGTTGTTCCATGTAAGTTTCGTGCGGGGATCATCTTTTGATGCAAGCGTTATTTTACGGTTGTTGGTCCCACTTCCAATCCCTACATATAAATCCAACTCTTCTGTGGATGCCAACAGGTGAAAATTGAACCGCAAGTGGATTCGCGTTCGCGTAACCGTGCCAGTGTAATTGTAAGTGTTACCGGAGAGGCTATCCACCCTTGGCCATTCACCTTGAATTTGCTTGTAGATATAGTCAATGCCAATGCCCAAACGATCTGCGAGCATGTACTCAACCCTACCACCGGTTGGACCCAGGCCACTTATAGACGCATCTACAGGACCAAATATTTTATCAATGATTGCTTGTCCTGATAAAGGAAATCCATAATATGGATCAATTATCACAGTACCCCGTTCGACAGCCTGGGCGCTTACCTTATGAGGAGTGTTTATTGCCAGCAGCAGAGCTATACTCAATATTGTCACTRCAATATTTCTCATTGATTAGGTTGGTCGTGGCCTTGATTCARCAATTGGGCTGGCCCAGGAACAATCCCTCGTATGGTTGGGGGGACTCTTTAACGAATATAAGGTGCCAAGTACGTAACTTTCATGAAAATGTTACAAGCTGCTTGTGGTAGCCGGGGTTCTATTTAGCTCCGTTTTGCTGCTTAATCAGGTTTAATGCGGACCCGGCCCTAAACCACTCTATTTGTCCTTCATTATAGCTGTGATTCACTTGAATTTCGTCCTTTGATCCATTTTCATGGTGTAATATTACTGTAAGAGGTTCTGCTGCGGCGAATGAGGTTAATCCCTTAATGTCAATGCTGTCGTCCTCCAGCACTTTGTCGTAGTCAGTCTTATCGGCAAAGGTCAAGGCCAACATTCCCTGTTTTTTTAAGTTAGTCTCATGAATCCTTGCAAAAGATTTAACCAACACCGCCTTTACACCCAGGAATCGTGGTTCCATTGCCGCATGTTCGCGGGAGGAACCTTCTCCGTAATTTTCATCTCCAACAACAATGGTGGCAATACCTTCAGCCTTATAAGCTCTTTGTACAGCCGGAACTTCCCCATATTCACCGTTGATCTGGCTTTTGACATTGTTGGTCTCTTCATTGAAGGCATTCTCTGCACCAATAAGACAATTGTTGGAAATATTATCCAGGTGACCACGGAACCKCAACCATGGTCCAGCCATTGAGATATGRTCTGTTGTACACTTTCCCTTTGCTTTGATCARCAATCTCATACCCTCAATATCATTYCCGTCCCARGCYTCAAAYGGAGTGAGAATYTGCAATCKTTCTGAATCYGGTTTGAYTACAATTTCAATAYTGCTTCCRTCTTCTGCSGGAGCCCGATAGCCAGCRTCCTYTACGTCAAATCCGTTTGGTGGTAATTCGTAACCCWYTGGTTCCTCCARTTTGACCTCCTCACCTTTGTYGTTGGTCAGCGTGTCCGTTTCAGGATTGAATCCCAGGTCACCTGCGATGGCCACCGCGGCTACCATTTCCGGAGATCCCACAAATGCATGTGTATTKGGATTCCCATCCGCRCGCTTGGAAAAGTTGCGGTTGAAAGAGTGGACGATCGTATTTTTTTCTTCTTTRTCTGCTCCTTCCCGGGCCCAYTGTCCGATGCARGGTCCRCAGGCATTGGTGAATATTTTAGCACCGAGGTTAYTGAATATCTCAATGAATCCGTCKCGTTCAATTGTGTACCGTACCWGTTCTGAACCAGGGTTAATRCCAAATTCCGCTTTRGGGGTGAGCCCCTTGTCTAAGGCCTGYTGAGCAATGGACGAYGCRCGRGAAATATCTTCATAGGAAGAATTTGTACATGAYCCGATCAGTCCCCATTCYACTTTAGTTGGCCAGCCGTTTGCTTCAGCTTCCGACTTCATATTTTCCACCGGCGTTGCAAGGTCAGGTGTAAAAGGCCCATTTAGATGAGGTTTGAGGCTGGACAAGTCAATTTCTATTACCTGGTCAAAATATGCATTGGGATCAGCATACACTTCTGGATCTGCGGTAAGGTGCTCCCTGATTTTATTCGCTTCATCTGCCACAACATCCCGGTCAGTTGCCCGAAGGTATCGTTCCATCGAGTCATCATAACCGAAAGTCGACGTTGTTGCACCGATCTCGGCGCCCATATTGCATATGGTGCCCTTTCCCGTACACGACATTGACTGTGCGCCAGGTCCGAAGTATTCGACAATACATCCGGTGCCTCCTTTTACCGTAAGTATTCCAGCAACCTTCAATATCACATCTTTCGGTGCCGTCCATCCACTTAATTTTCCGGTGAGGTTTACTCCTATGAGTTTTGGAAACTTCAACTCCCAGGGCATATTTGCCATTACATCCACGGCATCCGCACCGCCAACACCAATCGCAACCATTCCCAGACCTCCGGCATTCACAGTATGTGAGTCAGTCCCGATCATCATTCCACCGGGGAACGCATAGTTTTCCAGGATAACCTGGTGAATAATACCTGCACCCGGCTTCCAGAAGCCAATACCAAATTTGTCGGATACGGATTCAAGAAAGTTGAATACCTCGTTATTTTTATTGATCGAATCCTGTAGATCCTGATCAGCTCCCATCTTAGCCTGGATCAAATGGTCCAGGTGAACTGTAGAGGGCACAGCTACACTCTTCTTCCCCGCCTGCATAAATTGAAGTAAGGCCATTTGGGCCGTGGCATCTTGCATAGCTACCCGGTCCGGAGCAAAATTAACATASGASWTTCCTCTTTCAAAAGCCTGAAGTTCATCGCCGGGCCAAAGGTGGCTGTACAAGATTTTCTCGGAGAGTGTCAAAGGTTTTCCGACAATTTCTCTTGCAGCGTTCACTCTCTTTTCCATGCGCGYGTAGCATGTCTTGATCATTTCAATATCAAATGCCATCAGATTCTGTNTTTTTTGCGCTGAGTTTCGCGCGATTCACTAAGATTAAGAGTGTATTTATGTCCAATTCCCTATATGACTAAGATACGAAATTATGGAGGATTTTAGTCTATTTATGCGCAGATTTTTGTCAGCGTTGTTGTGTACACGATTCAACGTTCAAATTTCCGGATTTTGGTACAAAATCCATGATTGAAACGGGTAATAGATTTTGGATCATTCATTCAGAAAAATCATTTTTTCCTACCTTGTCAGAAATTAACATGGGGTAATGATAAATAAAGGTGTTCTCATTGAAAGCATCCGTATCGCCTTAAGYGCGATAAGAAGTCATTTATTGCGCACGGTMCTYACGATYCTSATCATCTCATTTGGGATCACCGCCCTGGTAGGCATCCTYACCGCTGTCGATTCGATCAAGCACACGATATATACTTCTTTTGAAAGCATGGGCGCAAACACATTTAAGATTAGAAACAGGGGAGTGAATATCACTGTTGGATCTGGGGGTAAGCGACCCAAAAGGTATAAGAAAATATCTTATGAGGAGGCGATGAAATTCCGTGAGGATTATACTTATGGGTCYACGGTATCYRTTTCGGTTATCGGTACCTGGCARGGGACGCTCAAATATAAGTCTGARAAAACCAACCCSAACATTACAGTCTTTGGCAGTGATGAAAAYTATTTGGTTACKGCKGGCTATGATCTGGATTTGGGYAGGAAYTTTACGTTACACGAGGTGGAAACCGGAAGCCACATGGTGCTGATYGGAAAGGAACTGATGGAGACTCTTTTTAAACCRGATGAAGATCCGATAAATAAGGTTGTTGGAATAGGCAATGGCAAGTATCGGGTGATTGGRGTGCTTGCAGATAARGGCTCAAGYATGGGGTTTGGAGGTGACAAYCTATGCATAATTCCCCTCAAAAATGTGATGAAGCACAGCTTGAGGCCAAGCCTGTCBTATGTTATATCTGTGCTGGTAARGGGRCCTGAATTCCTSGACGGTGGRGTAGAAGAGGCGCGGGGAGCGTTCCGGTCRGTTCGAAAGGTGCCGCTGAGGGATGAAGATAACTTTGAGATCATGCGTCCGGATAATTTGGCCTCYATGGTAATTGAGAACATACAGATGTTGACGGCATTTGCAACCTTTATWGGTRTTATTACAATGRTYGGTGCGGCGATYGGKTTGATGAATATTATGCTCGTATCTGTAACGGAACGAACAAAGGAGATAGGAATACGCAAGGCGTTGGGTGCGACCARGRCAATYATCAGACGTCAATTTTTAATTGAAGCCYTGGTAATTTGCCARATGGGAGGGGTRTTGGGCGTGATTCTAGGTATGYTGAGTGGCAATATAATGTCTCTGCTGCTSGGCGGCGGTTTTATTGTTCCMTGGGCTTGGATAKCCGGGGGAATAATGCTGTGTATGATCGTYGGATTGGCATCGGGAATTTACCCGGCGGTTAAAGCCGCTCAGTTAGATCCTATCGAAGCTTTACGATACGAGTAAATTATA
>NVRW01000022.1:10719-45079 GCA_002400975.1 Flavobacteriales bacterium
CGTGGTTCAACCWTTCCAGAATTTGGAGCGGCTAAATATCAGAATGGGAAATAGGGGAATTAGGATTTTATTCCTTAACCACTTCGAATTGTAAATCAAACTCAACCGCCGGGTGAAGTTTGATTTTGGCCGTGTAAGTTCCAAGCTCCTTGATAGCGTCTTCCTTGAAATGGATCTGCCTCCTGTCWACAACATGGCCTTCATAATGAATGGCTTCTGCAACCTGCAAAGTAGTCACTGAGCCGAAGATCTTACCCTTCTCACTTACCTTRGCACCGACTTTCACAACAACATCAGAAAATGCGTCAGCGACAACCTGAAATTCRTCAATAAGCTTCTGCTCCTTTACCGATCGTTGTCTGAGGGTTTCTTCCAGATTCTTGCGATTTGTTTCATTAGCAGTGATGGCCAATCCACGGGGGATTAGGTAATTCCTTGCATATCCAGACTTTACTGTCTTAACCTCGTCCTTGTAACCGAGCTTATCTAYGTTCTGCTTGAGTATTATATCCATGATTAAAAATTGACCGTATTTTTATTTCAGGAGATCTGCCTGATACGGTAATATCGCCAGATGACGTGCTCTTTTTACAGCAGTGCCGATTTTTCTTTGAAACTTCAATGAAGTACCYGTCAACCTCCGTGGCAATAGTTTRCCCTGCTCGTTAATAAAGCTAATTAGGAAGTCTGGGTTCTTATAATCAATATGTTTAATACCGCTTCTTTKAAATCKGCAGTATTTCRCTTTYTTTACCTCAACCGAAATCGGTGTTAGGTATCTTATTTCTGATTGGTTTGCCATCTCTAAATCCAGGATCAATGTCATGCCCCNTTACGGCATGCTTTTATTGTTACGCTTCTTGAGTCTTTGGTTCTTCCTYTGTCTCAACTTTCTCTTCTTCAGCTGATGCATCAGCCTYYTCTGRAGTTKCTTYYTCAGTCACTTTCTCTTCTTYCTCCGCTTCAGCTGAYACCTYAGCCTTTTCTGAAGTTTCTTCTTCAGTCACTTTCTCYTCTKTYKYMGCWKMTGCATCCTCTTTAGTTGGAGCTTCCTCCTCTTCAGGAGTCTCTTCTTTCGCTGGAGTTTCTGGCTCAACTGTAGCTTCTTCATCCACTTTTGCCGAAGTTTCTTCTGTAGCTACTACTTCTTTTACCTCTTTTACCTCTTCTACCACTTTAGCCGGTTCTTTGACAGGAGCTTCCGTTTCCTTAGTTTCTGTCTCCTTCTCTGCCACAACTTCTTCCTGGGGAGCTTGCTTCTTCTCTTTGGCTTTCTTGCGATCCTTTACATTAAAGGCTACTGCGTGCTTGTCCAAACTCACAGTCAGAAATCGAAGAATTCTCTCATCTCTTTTAAAAGCCACTTCCATTGATGGAATAGTGTCAACTCCGCCCTTAAATTCAACGCAGTGATAAAACCCTGTGGATTTATTCTGTACAGGATAGGCCAGTTTTTTCAATCCCCAGCTTCCTTCATGTACGATCTCTGCACCGCCTGACTTCAACATAGCGGTATATTTCTTTACGGTCTCCCCTATCTGTTTTTCAGATAGAACAGGGGTCATAATAAAAACTGTTTCGTATTGGCTTGTCATTAAATCGCTAAATAAGTTTATTTGTATGCGTATTTTAGGGGTGCAAATGTACAAAAACATATTAGAAAGAAGAAATACATTTACCTTTTAGGCGTTATAGCAAAAATCGATTTTTAAATGGAAGTAATCATAATAGAATATGCTGGCTATATGGCCAAATTATTAACTGCCTTGTTTTTAGGCATATTACTAGGGCTCGAGCGGCAAAAATCTGGCAAAACAGCAGGCATTAAAACCCATGGTTTAGTGAGTATGGGTTCGGCTCTTTTTGTAATAATATCTTTGGTAGTCTCTGAGATGTTTGCCGCAGAGACTATATTTGACCCCTTGAGGGTTGCATCGCATATTATCGTTGGAGTTGGATTTATCGGAGGTGGAGCTATTATTGTGAAGAATGACTCGATCAGCGGACTCACCTCGGCGGCTAATCTGTGGATTGCTGCAGGCATTGGAATGGCAACTGGATTCGGTTTATACCCCTTGGCCATCATGGTTACGATTATGKCCYTATTGGTTTTTCTCATCGCTGGCTTTGTAGATAAAAGAAGCAAACGTCACTCATCAGATCAATAAATTACATCCCTTGCTATTTTATAAACTTAAATATTTACTGTTCCTCAGTGCRATTTTGGCGGTCTTTTCATGTAGAAAGGACTCKATCATAACGGATCCTTCGGCTAAGCTGGARTTCACAACGGATACGGTAATGTTTGATACCGTATTTGCTACGGTAGGTTCAACAACCCACAATTTCAGGGTGCACAACAAGAACAAAAAAGCGATCGTYATATCGTCTATTCAATTGGAGGGAGGCTTCAACTCTCAATTTAGAATTAATGTTGACGGCATTTCTGGCACTAGCTTTACCAATATAGAGATACCTGCAGGGGACAGTATTTACATYTTTGTTGAAGTCACMATAGACCAGACGTCGGGAGTACTTCCYTTTGTTATTAACGACGCTATCGTTTTCGTTACAAATTCCAATATTCARGAAGTGAAGCTGGTGGCTTGGGGGCARGATGCCCATTTCTTCAATGGTAGTATTTTATGCGATATGACCTGGACCAATGACAAACCYTATGTGATCTATAATTCYATCCTGGTGGATTCCGCATGTACGTTAACGATCAATCAAGGTGTCCAAATYTAYTCGCACTCCAATGCCGGTATTTTTGTAGATGGAACTTTGATCGTTAATGGAACGATTGATGATCCRGTTGTTTTCCAGGGAGATCGACTGGAGAGTTTYTATGAYGATMTTCCKGGTCARTGGTTTGGCATCTTCCTTCTTCGGGGSAGCACCARCTCGGTTATTGAACATGCKATCATTAAAAATGCATTCTATGGTGTATCRGCCGGGTCATTCAGCAATCCGGACCTCAATGCCTTTACCTTTGCGAATGCACCTGACGTGGTTATAAAACGTACTACTATTCAAAACATGACTTACACGGGTATCTTTGGATTCCTCTCGAACATGACTGTTGAGAATACATTGGTCTACAATTGTATACAGCATTCCGTTCACCTTGCATTTGGAGGAACATATRATTTTACCCACGTCACAATGGTCAATCTTGCGGCGAGYGGAATAGATCATAGCGAGGCGAGTTTAGAAATGGGCAATTTTGCGGAGAGTTCTCAAGGACATTTTTCAGCTGATCTGAATGCGTCATTCACCAATTGTATAGTGCACGGAACACTGGAAGACGAACTGGTTTATGATGATGATGATATCGCACAATTCAGTTTTGACTTCAATAATTGTCTCTTGACAACAAAGTTAGACGTAACGGGTGTGGGATATAAYTTGATATTGMAGAACCTCAACAATTCAGAAAACCCATTGTTTGTGAATGCATTTGAAGATGATTACCATTTGCAAAGTAATTCGCCCTGCCGTGATTTTGGCATACCAACCTTTTCCGGAAATGACCTGGACGAAGTTGGCCGTGATGCAACACCTGACCTTGGAGCCTACGAGTATACGCCATAAATCAGGTGCTTAATTTATATCTATAAGCTCCTGTAAATTAAGCATCAAGAGTTTATCAGAACGGGTATGTACTTTGTGTTATATAATCCCGAATATTCCCCATAATGGCCCGAATGATAAATTCAACGCTGTTATTGATTGTTATTCAAACTAATAGACGAAATTGGTAGATTCATGGTCACCAATGACCCCTGTCATTTGATAACTAAAACCAGGACATACCTGATTGTGTTTCTTTGTCTTTCCAATGTCTCGATGCTATTGGGACAGGACGAAAGTGCTTATGCAGATAGCTTGTTGAAGGAGTTAAAGACCACAACGGTGGATACTTCCCGCGTTAATATTTTGGCCGGATTGGCAGCGGATTATATGTATTCAAATACGGCTCTCGCCCTTGAATACGGAGAGAAGGGTTTAAAACTGGCCCTTAAAGTGAACTTTCAGAGTGGTGTCTCGACATGTCTGATCAATATTGGGAACACACTGGTTATRACYGGCAATTATGAGGRGGCCMTCAGTAACTACAATAAAGCATTAAAAATAAATCGGACACGCAATAATAAGAAAGAGGCAGCTACGTGTTTGAGTAATTTGGGCATGGTGCAATACTATCTGGGTGATATCCCCAAAGCTGTTGAATTTAACATCGAGGCGCTTAAGATGCGCGAAGAGTTGAATGATAGTATTGGCCTTTGTCAGAGTTTGAACAATTTGGGCGGGTTATATCTGAGATTAAAGAAGTATGATAAAGCAATAGCCTATTTTGAGAAGTCGTTGGAAATAAAGGAGGATATAAAGGATTGGAAAGGGGTTGTAACAACTTTGATGAATATTGGATCCGTTTATGTGCTGCTGGAGCACTATGAAGATGGTATCGAAAAGTACAATGAATCCATAAAGGTCTGTGAGCAATCCGGAAATGACTTTATCATCGCAAAGTGTTTATCAAACATAGGTGAAGCGTTTCGATTACAAGGTGACAGGATCGGGGCGATCAATTGGCATAAGAAATCAGTTGACATAAAAGAAAAACTTGGGGATAAGCAGGGAATCGCGCTAAGCATAAAGAATATTAGTGAGCTATATCTCGAGCAGGGAATGTTTTTCAAGGCGATAGAATACAACAACAGGGGACTAGCGGTTTCACAAGAAATAGGATATACAGAGGGAATTAGCAATGGTTATGCCTTATTTGCCAGAATATATTCAGAACAGAAAAAGTATGAAAAAGCTTATGAGTACGAGCGGTTACATTCCCATTACAAGGACAGTCTCCTGGATAAAGAAGGTTTAAAACAGATAGCTGAGCTGGAAGCTAAATATGAGAATGAGAAAAGCAAAAAAGAAATAGCAGTATTAAATAAGAAGAATGAGGTTCAGAATATCGAGGCAAAAAAGGATCGAATTCTGAAATATACATTGAGCGTGGGAATTTTCCTTTTATTATTGATCGCAGCCTTGATATAYAATCGCTACCTCCTTAAACAGAGATCAAACCGCCAATTGCTAATGGTGAATAATGAATTGGCAGAAAAGAATAAGGAAATAAAGTTGCAAAAGGAAAAAATGGAATTAAAAGCGCTTCGCTCACAAATGAACCCGCATTTTATWTTCAACTCCCTGAATTCAATTCAGCGCTTTATTGCAAACACTGACAARGAGAARGCACATGACTATTTATCCATGTTTGGAAAGATYATCCGGGCATCACTGGATAGTTCTGATAAGGATTCKGTRCCCATAATATATGAACTGGATAATTTGGAGACCTATATCAAATTGGAATCTGCAAGGATTGAAAATGCACTCAATTACGCTGTTGAAATTGACCCKTCCATTGATATTTATAACCTGCAGATTCCRCCRATGCTTATTCAACCTTATGTRGAGAATGCGATATGGCAYGGCATTGCGCCMAAAGTGGATGAKGGTAATATCATTATTAAGATGAAGTTGACYGACCATAAAATATTCTGYACCATTGAAGACAATGGCATTGGAAGAGAAAAAGCACTTGAGCTTAAAAACGAGGATGTTCGCAATCAGGATGCTCCCTCAGGTATGAAAATAACAAGGGATCGTTTGGCAGTGCTGTGGTCCAAGAGGAATGAATCGTTAGACGTAAATGTTATAGATCTTTTTGATGAAAGCAATAACCCTATCGGTACAAAGATCGAGTTGTACTTGCCAGTTGATTTTTAAGAAGGCCTCGCCATGATAAAAGCAGTAATTATAGATGATGAAGAAAGCGCTAGGGAAGCTCTTTCTGGTTTGCTGAAGAACTATTGTTCGGAAGTTGACCTTCAAGGAATGGCAAAATCCATTGAAGATGGTCGTGAGTTGATATTAAAATGCAAACCTGAACTCGTATTTCTGGATATTAGAATGCCCCGTGGCAGTGGGTTTAACCTTCTGGAGAAGCTTCCGGAAATTAACTTTGAAGTGATATTTACCACTGCTTATGATCAATATGCTCTCAAGGCGATCAAGTTCAGTGCATTGGACTATTTATTAAAACCGATAGATGTAACGGAGCTAAAGGCGGCTGTGAAAAAGGTCGGTGAGAGAAAAGATCAATTCGTCCTGAATGAAAAACTTGAGATATTCATGGAAAATATTACTGCCAAAAATAAGCAGTTAACGAAGATCGTGGTGCCGATGACCGACGGTTTCAGGGTTGTTGAGGTAAAAAATATCATTCGATGTCAATCTGATCGAAATTATACCAACCTGTTTTTAGCGGATGGGACCCGGATACTGTCCAGTAGAACCTTAAAGGAATTTGAAGAGCTATTATCAGAGTATAATTTTTTCCGGATTCACCAATCACACCTGATCAATTTGAACAATGTCAATCATTATACCAAAGGCCGGGARGGGCAAGTCSAATTRAGCGATGGCTCAAAAGTGGATATTGCAAGAAGTAAGAAGKCGGAATTTATGGCGAAATTTRACTGATTCTGGTTCCAGTATCTTRCCGATATATTCCTGAATACCCGTTCTTTGRGGCCCGATTRTCCCAGGATAATGACCAAKGGATAATTTAGAACTAAAGAAAACCAYTCTTSATCCAGCTTTTTACAAAAACATCATTACATTAGCGTGRAAACTTAAAAATTYRAGCTATGAAGAAACTASTATTATCACTTTTRYTGGGGTCRGCGAGCCTGTCGCTCTTTGCGGGAAATATATAYGATCCTATTGAACCACCTAATAATACGTCCCTTACCAAGACTACCKGAAAGGACATTACTGAYGGTGGTTTCTTTGTACATCTTACCGGGAATATCCCTTCGTTGAATTATGGCAATCCTCAGGGGTTGGATAATACCGATAGCGAATTTAARTTCGGGTTTGGTGGCGGCTTGGAATTGGGTAATCTGTTTAAGATTACTGATGTATCCCAACATGCTTTTGGAGTAAAGGCTGTTTGGTTGTCATCAATGTTCTCGTCTATGACACTCGATGACACAACCAGTRTTATAGCACTTCAGGCAAGTGTATTGAGAGTAGGCCCTTATTTTAGCCTTGGCATAAATGACAATATGGCTATTGACCTCTATTATACTGTTGGTACATCCATACTGATTTTTGCCAATGATGGTGAAGGTGAAGCATTGGGCATGACGCACAACGTAGGGGTAGCTTACCGGATGAGTGTGCTGTCCGTCGGAATGGATTTTAATTTTGGAAAGGTTAAAGATACAGATTGCTTTGGGGAGARCTCTGACTTTGGTTCTTTCGCKGGCATTGATTTMTGTAAAATCCGCACAACGCATATAAGGATGTTTGTCGGTGTAAAGATTTAGGTCTCATTTGCWTCGGTCTTYGCTGTAGGGCGGGAARACAATTTATTGTTYCCACAAGGTTACTGCGGCACAAATCATGGGCCTGAAATGGTCAATTGRRAGGCARATTTCGRCTAAAGMGAKGYTAARAARGCCATGGTATCGACCCCATCCGCRTAATCATYGATTTTAGGGGATTGMGMCTGCCCAAAGGGAACCGTTCTCAAACCGGCAATTGGRTTTCYCGCCACGACGCATTGKATCTTATCTRYCGCTGATTCCAGCTTTTGYWSAAGTCCRCCTTGATCTGAATAATACTCGTAGTGTAGCATCGCCACCGGRGARGCGATGGCCTCGTCTTCTTTGAGCARGATAAAGCCATTTTCCACYAGCTCAGCCTGDCCCATGAGGTAGATVGCCTTGTGATARTCATAGTTGTTGCCGTATTTCTTGTTGTTCACAACATCCCGAAATGGGAAGAGCCCCTTAAAGACTAAATCCAGGTCATATGAATCGGGAATATAAAGTTTGGAAACGCTTCTACAGCCAAGTCCGAAATAATCAAAAATGTCGTGTCCCAATCCGGTGAGTTCCTCTTCAGATTCACTTCCAGCCAAAACTGCAACGGCATTTCGATTTTTTCGRATAATGTTAGGGTACTGGCCGAAATAGTATTCTATGTGYGTGGACGTATTGTCACTTCCRGTGGCAATTATGGCATCTATTTTCTCRAGAACACCATTCGTAAATTCAATTCTACTTGAAAGACCGGGCTCAATTTCAACGAGCAAGTTTGCCAAAAGAGGCAGGAGCTGGTCATCCTTTGAGGACAACTTCCCAACAAAGGTRTTTCCYGATGTCARAACACACAGAAAATCRTGAAAACCGACCAGAGGTATATTCCCCGCAAGCAAAACGCCCACACGCTGTGGGTTGGCATTCCTGTGATCATAATTTTCGATCCATTGCKGCAGTGAAGGAGAACGYAACATGYTGGCAATAGCAGCAAKTGMGCGGTTCACATTATCTTCGTCAAACCATCCATTATGGCGTATYRCTCYRGGTACATGRGAAGCTAGTTGAGTCGCCGATTCRTAGATCTCCTTGCTTTCTKTATTTGAGATYTCCCGTAAGATGTTYCCGAGAGCAATGAAGGGCGMAATTCTYTCAYTATTCATRWTGTAKSRGRTTGTARCTGYRTNTCYANCTGTCMGTRGCKGSMGCAAAAGTAGGTAAATAGGGCAATAAACCTGAGGGTRTACGTTATGATCTATGAGGTAATGCTGATTCCTGATATCAACARTTGAGATTTGATAAGTMYTGRATCAACTTGCCTYAAGTGCCTATTTTCAGTATCTTTGTATRTGTTWAACACATAAATATTTCGAGAGATGGCGATTATAATTACGGATGAGTGTATTAACTGTGGAGCATGTGAGCCTGAGTGCCCGAATAATGCGATTTATGAAGGTGGATCTGAGTGGAGATTTTCAGATGGTACAGGTCTTTCTGGCAGTTATGACGGAAAAAGTACGGGGTTAAGTGTTGATGCGGATGATGCGCAGGATCCGGTTAAGGGTGGTGCGCATGGAGCAGATGGGGATGAGTTCTATTACATTGTCCCGGATAAATGTACRGAGTGYAAGGGGTTCCATGAYGAACCRCAATGTGCAGCAGTTTGTCCGGTTGACTGTTGTGTAGAYGATCCAGATCACCSGGAATCDGAGGAACAGTTACTGGGTAAAAAAGATTCGATGCATTTATAGCATCATTTAATTTTCTTTRAACCCCGTATCTGTTCAAGTGCGGGGTTTTTTGTTGGTRCAATATATAGATATCAAGTACGGTTAGATACGGATGAGGCGAGTAAYGCTCTKTACRATTATTGGGCTTTGGACAGTGTTGTCCTTTGCRCAGGATAAATCCTTRGCTGYATGGGAGGATAGTTTAGCGTCGGTGGCCCCTGATATGYTGAATGGAAAAAATGACTCTCTTCGATATGCAGCCCACGACAAATTCAGGTCAATCCTGAAATCTGTTCTACAGAAAGAGGGAGCATTTAAATATCCGTTTGATAATCTCACRACTGTAGCYATCCTTACYCCCTCTGATAAGTCGTTTCGAATGTTCAATTGGAATATACCAAGRGAYGATGGYACCTATGAATATTTTTGCTTTATCCACGCTTACAGTAAACAATTCAAGAAATACCAACTATTTGAGTTGAAGGATGGGTCRGAGAACCTTGAAAGAAGCGATCAAAAGGTATTGTCATCAAAGAATTGGTATGGCGCTCATTACTACGCTATTATTGGCATGAAAAAGAAAAAGAGCAAGTATTATACGTTACTCGGATGGGATGGAAACAACCGATTGACTAACAAGAAGATYATCGATGTGCTCTCCTTTGGTAAGGCWGAGCAACCAATATTTGGAAAGCAAGTTTTGGGAACACCCCTTGGATTCGTGAATCGTCTGGTATTTGAGTATCAYGAGCGGGCATCAATGTCGGTAAAGTATAAACCCGGRGCAAAGATGATTGTCTACGATCACCTCGCWGGRAATAATGAGACGGTRAGTGGGRTAGCAGCTTTTCAGGGACCTGATGGRAGYTATGAYGCRCTGAAGTATAAGAGAGGCAAGTGGCAATAYGTGAAAGATTATGATGCCCGCAATGCCAGAGCCGATAAAAAAAACAAGTACAACGATCCTGAGTGAKATRAGATTTTCGATTTGTGGAAACTTTACCTTTTCGAGGCAACTCRATTRACAYAATAAGCYRKGGAATTTTAAAGAGAAAATGAAGATAAGGATCAAATAGGCTGGGACGCTGTTTCCRGGAAATTGCTTRGAAGTTTCGACGACACAGACAAAATCTTCAATTCAGAGAATTACCACAATTATTAATTATCCCCTCAATCCAATGCATGATGTGCTTTTACATTCGTAAATTTGCGTTYATTCYTAATTCGTAGATAAAACCAACATGTCTAAAGTTCATAATTTCTCAGCAGGTCCCTGCATTCTGCCTGATTCCGTTTTGAAGCAGGCAAGTGAGGCTACCCTTAATTTTGATGGTTTGGATCTGTCCCTGCTTGAAATTTCTCACCGCTCCAAAAGTTTTATAGCGGTAATGGAAAATGCCAGAAGTTTGGTGAAAGAGCTTCTTGGTGTGCCTGATGGATACTCAGTATTATTCTTGCAGGGAGGCGCCTCSACCCAGTTCATCAGCTTGCCCTTTAACTTCTTGAAAGAAGGTGGCAAAGCAGCTTATGCCAACACTGGAACGTGGGCAAAAAATGCAATTAAGGAAGCRGGTATGGTAGGTGAARTAGAAGTGGTGGCCAGTTCTGAGGACAAGAACTTCTCTTATATTCCCAACGGATATGCGGTACCTTCTGATGTGGACTATTTTCACTTTACGTCCAACAATACCATTTTCGGTACCCAGTATCACGCATWTCCGGAGACGGACGTACCCCTGATCTGTGAYATGTCATCTGATATTTTTAGCCAGGTAATCGATGTCTCCAAATTCACTATGATTTATGCWGGCGCTCAAAAAAACATGGGGCCAGCRGGGGCAACRGTAGTTATTGTAAAAGAGGAGGCTTTRGGGCATACTGGAAGAACCATCCCCTCTATGCTGGATTATCGGGTTCACATAAAAAAGGATTCAATGTTCAATACGCCTCCYGTTTTCTCGGTCTATGTATCGATGTTAATGCTGGAGTGGTTGAAAGACCTGGGCGGTGTAGCCGCAATTGAGAAAATYAACAAAGCRAARGCGTCATTGTTATACAATGAGATTGACAGCAACCCTCTGTTTAAGGGAGCCGCTGCAGTGGAAGACAGGTCATCCATGAACCCTACTTTTGTTTTRACTGATGARAGTTTRGCTGAAGAGTTYGACCAACTGTTGGTTGAAGGTCGAATTAATGGATTAAAAGGTCACCGCTCTGTCGGRGGCTACAGGGCTTCTATGTACAATGCTTTRCCATTGGAGAGCGTACAGGTTCTGGTAAATATCATGCAAGGATTTGCTTCAAAGCATGGAAATTAAGGACTATATAGACCGCTACAAAAGCGAGGGATTAAAAGTATTTGCATCCTCCTCTTTTCAGACACAGAGTATGCCCTTGCTGCATATGTTGAGTARAGTGGACAACAGCATTCCCATTTACTTTCTRAATACGGGATTTCATTTTCCGGAAACACTGAATTTCAGACAAGAGGTAGGTGAGCGATTTGGACTAAACGTGATTGACGTGTCTTCTGATGTTCCCAAAATACAGCAGCGCAACGATAAAGGTAGGATGCTCTACACATCTGACCCCGACTATTGTTGTTACCTCAATAAAGTTCAGCCACTGGAGCCAATTCTTAAAGAGCATGATGTGTGGATATCAGGCGTAAGAGCRGATCAAAGTTCAGTTCGGAAATCTATGTCAATTGAACAGAAGGCCCAATTCGGWGTATTGCGATACCAYCCAATGTTGAACTGGACGAATAAAATGGTCTATGATTATATCAAAGAACATGATCTTCCCAAGCATCCGCTGGAGGAAAAGGGATATTTTAGCATCGGTTGTCAACCYTGTACSATCAAGATGGAAATCCCSGCTGAGGATGGCAGGGATTCAAGATGGTTTGGGATGAACAAAACGGAGTGTGGTATTCACACTGAATTAGTCAAAGGATAATGCGCATATTAATTACAGGTGGAGCAGGATACATMGGCACTGAGTTGACACATTTGTTRTCTCAGGATMCWGGKGTKTCTGAGATTATTATCTACGACAACCTGAGTAGAAAGAATTACAACCTCTTTCTRCTTGAGAAGATGCCRGGTATGAATATYAAGTWCGTTTATGGGGATCTYCTGGATAGCCGAAAACTCAGAAAGGTGCTGGAAAACGTRGATRTGGTRTTTCAYCTTGCGGCAAAGGTGTCRACTCCYTTCGCGAATGAGGATCCTCATTTATTCGAGCAGGTAAACCATTGGGGAACTGCTGAGTTGAGTTATGCCCTGGAGGAGAGCAATGTGGCACATGTTATCTACATGAGCAGCATCTCCGTATATGGAGCAAGGGAAGAAGCGGTGACCGAGGAATCTTCAACAAGTCCCAAGACGTACTACGGTATTTCTAAACTGCAGGGTGAACATATGATCTCAAGACTGGAGTCAAGAATGCGAACGCATATTTTGCGTTGYGGCAATGTRTATGGCTATAGCAAGAGCATGCGTTTYGATGCGGTRATCAACAAATTYATGTTCGAGGCACATTTTGAAAATAAGATCAACATTCARGGATCTGGAAAGCAGCAACGGGCATTTATTCACATCAATAGAGTGGTGAACGTTCTTTCAAATTTGATCAGTTCTGATGAAATTCCATCTGGAACATTTAATTTGGTCGATAAGAATCTTTCCGTTATTGGATTGGCRAACACGATGAAGGAGCTCTATCCTGACCTGGAGATGATCTTYGTGCAGCAGGATTTGAATCTTAAGAATATTATCGTTGAATTRAATGGCGSGCTAATCAARAATAAYTTGCCACCGGAAACGGACATATTAATTGARTTAGAGGAATTTAAGARCAGGTTCGCCTTTCAKCCTCCAACRCTRCAAATAACAGAGAAGTAAAATGACAAAAATACTGGCCAATGACGGCGTTACCGCGGGTTGTAAAGAAGCATTGGAAAATGCGGGYTTTGAAGTGAGTACAGAAAATGTACCTCAGGAAAACTTGAATGCAGAGCTGCTGAACTATGACGTTGTTTTGGTGCGAAGCGCAACCAAAGTACGCAAAGAGACCATAGACGCTTGCCCCAATTTAAAAATGATTGGTAGGGGTGGGGTTGGAATGGACAATATTGATGTGGAATATGCAAGGGAGAAAGGCATTGAAGTAATTAACACGCCAGCTGCTTCTTCTGGGTCTGTTGGWGAGTTGGTATTTGCRCATCTTTTCTCAATGTCCCGTTTTCTGCCAGATTCAARTCGSAATATGCCCTTAGAGGGCGACACGCGCTTTAAGGATCTGAAGAAGAAGTATGCAAAGGGTAGGGAGCTGCGCGGAAAGACATTGGGGATAATTGGTATTGGACGCATCGGCCAGGCGACTGCAAACATTGCCTTGGGTGTAGGCATGAAGGTGATAGCTACCGATCCGTATATTGACSAGGTCACGATTAATGTCAATGTCAATGGCCAGAGTGTAGCRGTTGAAATCAATACCATTGATTTTAAGRAATTGCTTAAGCAGAGCGACTATATTTCCATTCACGTTCCTGGAGGAGACAAACCTGTTATCAATARSAAGGAATTCAAGCTRATGAAAGACGGRGTAGGGRTAGTGAATTGTGCACGKGGGGGTGTAATCGATGAAGGAGCTCTTCTTGATGCGCTTGAATCAGGAAAATTAGCTTATGCTGGCTTGGATGTCTTCGAAAATGAGCCAACACCTTCTATGAAATTACTCATGCAGGAACAGATCTCCCTAACGCCACACATAGGTGCCGCAACACTTGAGGCACAGGATAGGATTGGCATGGAGCTCGCTGAGAAGATTATTGCGTTTTTCAGGAATTAAGAATGGGAAGGTCTTTGTTGCCGTAGTGACGTTGCATGCAACGTCGCTACATAACAATTACCATATCTACCCTGTTGCAAGCGGACAAGGAATAAGAGTTGAAACAAAGCTGGATGARAAATGACAATGCTTAATTCTCAATCATAAACCTGACTACCCTTTTCCCTTTACCATTTACCATTTAYMMRYKACCMYWYASCMYMTYTTMWMYRGCTYYRCYYAWTKGTCCNNCYAYYRWNGAWGTCGWMSYYRAACTTGAATTCTCCTTTAAGGGTGCTCTCTGTACTTTGAGCTATGGCATARTATACTCCCAGTTTCATTAAYTGCCGTTTAATTCTGAAAGGCCATTCAATGCCSCCAAATATCTCAGCATGTTGAAAGTTSYYATCATSTACAATYAAAATACCTGCACCTCCAATCRCTTGCAAATGCAATTTTTTGATCAGGGGAATCTTATTGAGCAAGACGCCATTGAAATTGTGYAGGTAATTGAGCATTAGGTAAGGGTTCTTCGTTGATATGGCTCCCGAGTCAGGGCGCATGAGTTGAAAACTYAAGAGAGGATTGCTAAACCAATAGGGGTCACTGCGTCGAAAGTACTTGTAGTCTGTAATTCTCACATCCTTATCGTTTATAAACGACCCCACAGCACCTCTTATCCGGCTTTGCCCAATGGTCCCCACCGTGATGTCGTCCTTGAACTTGAATTCAATAAAATCAAAATCAACAGTGCTTCTTAAKACAGAGGGAAGGCCTTTTATATAGTTGAGTGAAATGGTGGGCCAYYTGGARGGAATRTTTATCTTTTTATAGGGAGCTGTCATGTATTTTTGCCCAAAGGTATAYCTCAGATAMACGTCCATCACYACTTCGTTAAAAGGATCAAACCCGGTAGGCTGGTTAAAATCTCCRAATAAWTCCTTRCTCCAYTCTGATAGYTCAATGTCTGTTATCGGTTTCTTTTGTCCAAGTTCMAGCGCAACATCCAGRAACAATCCATTTGAAATTTCYAWCTCATGCCCAAAGGAATAGAAGAGATCATTCACGTARTTACCACGACTAAAAACAGACTGAATACTYTCGTACTCGTTGAGCAATTCRTAAGTGTTTCGATACTCYRCGTGTATGCGTCCGAATTTTTTTGGRTTGTARAGTAAATCTCCCCCRATAAATCCCTTYAAATCTTCATTRTGGARTCCRTAGTTWAGTTCGTAGAACAGACCAATTTTGGTGGCTTTAGTGAATTCCTTATCGWAGTYGCCTCCAATGGCATGYCGGTAACCCCCAACTCCCAGCCATCKCATTTGCTGTATTATCGGTGTGAAGTAAATTGTCTGTTTTTTGAAGCTRTTYTGAAAACCAAYACCATTCAGCAAAATATCCCAGATATCAATTCTGTTGCGTGTGCTATCCTGTTCCCGCATGTAGTTCTCACTCTCATGAACTGCRGTTAAGCTGTCTTGRGTACGGATAAATTCTATTTCATCATCTCGTAATGTAATAGGCCTTCTTTCGGCCCAGTAGGTGCTGTCCTTTTCATACGCATCATCCATTGTGATCCTTAACTCATTCCTAAAGAACTTCTGGTGAAACACGGTATCCAGAATATAATCCGTGTACATGATGATCGTATTGCCAAGRATCATTTCCTTTCCTTCCTTYGCATTGTAAAARAACTCTTCCCGGTGTAGCAGCCACGYACTGTCTCCAACTAGTTTGTAGTCCTGAAGAATCCTGAAGAATCTGAAATTGTACAAYTCGGATYTATCCGGGGTTAAGTCGACCGCCTTTATRTTCCATAGGCCCTCAAYWATGTAGATATAGCCAGCGAACAAGGCTGCATCCTTTCTTTTAGGGATTACTTCAATCTTATTGATCCATCTGCCATCCTGTTCAAAAAGCTCTTCCARTCTGAATTTATAACTCAAAAATGCCAGGTTGCTCAGRGGMGAYACAAARGGCAGTGGGCCCAGACTCTSGAGATGCAAGTTGTTGTAATAGAAATTAAAATYAGCTTCTGACAGTTCTGCTTTGAAGAGGTTGCGGTTCACAAAATCAGAGGAATAGCTTTCACCATTTCCATTGTCGATTGAGACSGTAACCGTTGCGCTGTAGTTTTCACTTAARTCCTTTACYGCTGTTTTGATTTCCTTCCAGGTGTTGGGTGCCYGGTAGTACGCCTTTCCATAAGTTTCAATGAAGTTCATRTTTTCCTTGGTAAGCCTGTTGTCAACAGTGTCCCGGGCCTTGCGACTTAGCGTGTCGTGTGTAAAAAACTCCCTCTGTAAGCTGGCTTTGATATAGGTATTGCAGGCAAAGGAATTTGTGGGCGAGCGGTATTTTTTTCTRTTGGCTATAGCATTCCTTATAATCAGGTAKGCRGGGTCTTCCCKATCCGCAGAWATATTCACTTCAACCAGTGCTGTGATGCGCTGCCTCAAAATGACATTCAGYCGYTTGTTCCCRCCTTGAATTGTGAAGGGAACTTCCTTCTTGTCATACCCAAGAGTTTGRACTACCAGAAAATAATCRCCATCATCCARTTCAAGGTAAAACTGTCCYTTAAGGTTGGTGGCAACRCCATGCGTGGTATTTTTTATAAATACGCTGACATATGGAATGGGTTGGTTTARYGAGTCCGTGACAATACCACTTAGCTGCCAGGCAAAGACAGAAAACGGACTGCACAACGCAGCYAAAAGTACAAATCGTTTRATGCTGAAATTCATTTTCACTCCAGAGGTCTGCWTACYGGCAAAGGCAGRTGCAAAGATATRGAAAANGGGGGCAACGKGGGTTAAACACAMTGCATTTAACAAAATTTAACGKCTCATKTGGAAGCGGRTTATYGATTACCTGTGAACGATGGCYTCCATCYRTTCATGCTATCYGGGTAAAATGTTTGCAACAAAATTGCTARCTATACGTATAARGGCCTTGGCGYCTYGTTTTACCGCTTCTATCAGAKYTAAAGTGAGCGATAATTSRSNAGCTNAAARTKMKCGATWATTKRYYWNNTYAAWWTTYTCGATTRTTTAWTTTTAWTTTTYTTGTCACAAATCGAGCATTTTTGTGTCTTATATAGACCAGAGGTAAGTAGAGGAATTTTATAMGTAGGAAAAAATGGCTGAAACGATTGATTTATTGAGGAAGAATCCCATTGCTATTGTTGGCATGTCGTCYATGTTTGCRGAYGCTGATAATATTGATAAATATTGGGAAAATATACTGCTAGGAGTTGATAGCATTAAGGAGATTCCAGATAGCAGATGGAGTATCGAGGATTACTACGATCCCGATCCCARTGTACCRGATAAAACGTATTGCAAGGTYGGTGGATTYATTCCGGAYGTGGATTTTGATCCTATGGAATTTGGATTGCCRCCCAATATCCTTGAAGTAACKGAYGCTTCACAATTGYTGGCGYTGATGGTCGCTAAGGAYGCGCTCATCGATGCAGGTTATGCTCCGGGTTCAGAAAAGCTAACGGYAGAGATTAAGGAAAAGACCGGTGTTATCCTCGGAGTTGGYGGTGGGCAAAAGCTAATCACCCCATTAACCGGKAGACTTCAGTATCCGGTTTGGAGGARGGCGCTGGAATCAATAGGCCTGCCCGAASACAAGATTGAAGAGGCTATTGAAAAGATGAGTACTGCTTACATTCCGTGGAATGAGAATTCCTTTCCTGGGATGCTGGGKAATGTTATATCTGGAAGAGTAGCAAATAGATTTGATCTAAGTGGGATTAATTGTGTTGTTGATGCAGCATGTGCGGCATCTCTATCGGCAATTAAAATGGCAGTTGGTGAGTTGCTGGAAGGACGGTGCGATATGATGATCACTGGGGGAGTTGATACGGATAATTCACCCTTCATGTACATGAGTTTCTCGAAAACCCCAGCTTTCTCACAGAAGGGGAGCATTCGCCCCTTTGACCATGAGTCAGACGGTATGCTGATTGGTGAAGGAGTGGGAATGATCGTATGCAAGCGTCTTGATGATGCTGTTAGAGATGGTGATCGAATTTACGCTACCATCAATGGGTTGGGAAGTTCTAGTGACGGAAGGTTCAAAAGTGTATATGCCCCGCGTCCTCAAGGACAGGCGCTGGCGATGAACCGGGCATATGAGGAAGCCGGCTTCGATCCCTCTACGGTTGGATTGATTGAAGCACACGGAACCGGTACTGTAGCTGGAGACCTGTCAGAAGGCAAGTCGATGAAAATGGTGTTCAGTGAGAAGGAGCCAAATCTGGGACATATTGCCTTGGGGAGTGTGAAATCCCAGATTGGACATACAAAGGCCGCTGCTGGGGTTGCTGGAATTGTTAAAGCTGCCTTGGCSTTGCACCACAAGGTGCTGCCGGGTACTATTAACGTCACCAGGCCTAAACCTGATATGGATATAGGTACCACCCCATTTTACATCAATTCTGAAACCCGTCCYTGGTTTGCCAAATCATCCAAAACYCCAAGGCGTGCTGGTGTATCTGCATTCGGATTTGGAGGGGTGAATGTGCACGTRGCGATGGAGGAGTTCAATGAGGAGCATACGGAGAACTATAGGGTTCACTCTCTTCATAAATTAATCCTGGTACATGCAATCAGCACAGTTGACCTGAATGCTGAGCTCAGAAGTAGACTTGAAAGTCTTCAGGGTGATGGAGCATCGAAGGCTTTTGCAGCGTTGGCAAAATATTCACAAGAAGTGACCATTCCCAAGATAAATCCACGTGTAGGCTTTGTCGCRTCCAATATTGCCGATGCCATAAAGAAATTTGAGATCGCGATAAAAATGTTGGATGAAAAGAAGGATGAAACTACATGGGAGCATCCAATAGAAGGGATTTGGTATAGGGCATCAGCTTTGAATAACAAGGACAAAGTAGTGGCGCTTTTCTCCGGGCAAGGTTCTCAGTATGTGAACATGGGGAACAGTCTGGCATGTGCCTACCCAACTATCAGAACATCGTTCCGGAACGCGAATGAACTGTTTGAAAGGAAGAAAGAAGGTCCATTGACRGATAGGGTTTATCCTGTACCCGTTTTTAGCGATGACGATCGGGAGCAGCAAGAAGAGGATTTGAGGCAAACTCAATTTGCCCAACCCTCTATTGGTGCGCTTTCTGTGGGGATGTACAAATTGTTTTCTCATGAAGGATTCAGTCCTGATTTTTATGCGGGGCATAGTTTCGGTGAGCTGACAGCACTCTGGGCAGCTGGTGCCATGGACGACGATGTTTATTACAAACTGGCGAAGAGCAGGGGCGATGCCATGGCTTTGAAAGGCGAGGGTGACTCCGGTTCCATGTTAGCCGTTCAGGGGAAACTGGAAGATATTGAAGCCAGATTAACCGCTTATGCCGATGTGCAGGTAGCCAATATCAATTCTGGTAACCAGATTATACTTGGTGGTGCAACTGACAGTTTGAAGCAGCTTAAGGACAAGTTGGAACATGAAGGACTGGCACCTAAAATGTTAAGTGTTTCGGCGGCTTTTCATACGCCATTTGTAGCACATGCTCATCAACCTTTTGCAGATGCAATTGCCAAAGCGAAATTTCAAGGATTGAGTAAACCCGTTTATTCTAATACCACCGGAAAAAAATACAATGTGCGGGCTCCAAAGATCAAAGAAACCTTATCCAAGCATATGTTGAGTCCGGTTTTATTCAAAGAGCAGGTGGAGAATATGTATGAAGATGGTGGCCGGGTGTTTATAGAATTTGGCCCCAAAAGCATACTCGCAAAGCTTGTGAAAGATATCCTTGGTGATCGGGAGCACACGACTATTGCCCTTAATGCGAATCCGAAGAAGGACAGTGATAAACAACTCTGTGAGGCAGCTGTTCAAATGGCTGTAATGGGAATGGAAGTTCAGGGTTTTGATCGTTTTTCAAGCCCATATCACGAAAAAGCCGAAAGGGGAAAAATGGCAGTCAGTATTAGCGGAAATAACTATGTGTCTGAGGGCACACGTAAGAAGCATGAAGATTTGATTCATGAAGCTACGGAGACGGTTCATGTATTTGAGCGATCGACGGAGCCGGAAATACCCGTACCGGAAACGGATCCAGGCATTGAGAAACAGGCACCGGAAATGAAAGTAATCAATGATAAGGAGGAAAGCGAAATGACTAAAACGGAATTGGAAATATTGAAGAAGCTACAGGAAAACCTGGAGCGACTGACCGAAAAGCAAAGCAAGATTGAGGATATTCTTGTGAGAATAACCAGCGGAGCAATGTTGGAAAGTGGTACGCCATCTGCACCCATTGCACCAGCGGAATCACCAAAATTAGCTGCTTCCTCTGCTGTGTCGTTTGAAGCGGCTGCGGAAACACCCGTTGCACCTACACCTCAGACGGCCCCCCCGGCTCCAGCGCCTGAGGCAGTGATACCAACGCCGCCTCCAGTTGCAGAAACTGTAGCACCGCCTCCAGCACCTGCTGTGGCAAGTACACCAGCCCCTGCACCTGGCGGAGGGGTGGATCGAGCCGCTATCGAAACCAGTTTGCTGGCAGTGATTGCTGAGAAAACAGGTTACCCATCTGAAATGCTGGAGCTAACCATGGACATGGAAGCGGATTTGGGAATTGATTCCATTAAACGAGTTGAAATCTTTGGTGCAATGACYGCTGACAATCCWGCTATWGAGGGTGTAAACCCGCARGAGCTTGCAGAGTTGAGAACGCTKGAGCAAATAGTTGATTATATATCGGAAAAAGCRGGCGGGTCWGGAAGCCCTGCACCTGCRACRGCTGAGCCAGCAGTARCTGAASCATCRGCTCCAGCACCTGAGGCAGTRATACCAACGYCGCCTCCAGTTGCRGAARCTGTARCGCCGCCTCCAGCACCTGYWGYGGCAASTACACCARCCCCTGCACCTGGCGGAGGGGTGGATCGAGCCGCTATCGAAACCAGTTTGCTGGCAGTAATTGCTGAAAAAACAGGTTATCCTTCTGAAATGCTTGAGTTGAGCATGGATATGGAGGCTGATTTAGGCATTGATTCGATCAAACGAGTTGAGATCTTTGGTGCCATGACTGCTGACAATCCGGCTATYGAGGGTGTAAATCCACAAGAGCTTGCTGAGCTAAGGACACTTGAGCAAATAGTTGATTATATATCGGAAAAAGCGGGCGGGTCAGGAAGTCCTGCACCTGCGACAGCTGAGCCAACAGTAACTGAAGCATCAGCTCCGGCACCTGAGGCAGTAATACCAACGCCGCCTCCAGTTGCAGAAACTGTAGCACCGCCTCCAGTACCTGCTGTGGCAACTACACCCGCCCCTGCACCTGGCGGAGGGGTGGATCGAGCCGCTATCGAAACCAGTTTGCTGGCAGTAATTGCTGAGAAAACAGGTTATCCATCTGAAATGCTGGAGCTAACCATGGACATGGAAGCGGATTTGGGCATTGATTCCATTAAACGAGTTGAAATCTTTGGTGCCATGACTGCTGACAATCCGGCTATTGAGGGTGTAAATCCACAAGAGCTTGCAGAGTTGAGAACGCTGGAGCAAATAGTTGACTACATTACTGATAAAGCAGGWGGGAGTCCTCCTGACGGTGGAGGTGGAGAGCCAATACCGTCTTCAAATGGTTTGGAAGCAGCGGCGGCAACAGAAGTTAAGGTGGAGACTCCGCCGATAAATGGTGTTGAGCCTGTAAATACACCCGTTCCGGCGGCTTCTAACAGTTCAATTGACCGTGGAGAAATTGAAGCATCCCTTCTGGAAGTTATCGCTGAAAAAACAGGTTATCCCGCTGAAATGCTGGAGCTAACCATGGATATGGAAGCGGATTTAGGCATTGACTCSATAAAGAGRGTRGAGATATTYGGAGCTATGACAGCTTCCAATCCCGCGATTGACGGTGTCAAYCCACAGGAATTAGCTGAGCTGAGAACMTTGGAACAGATTGTCGATTACATAAYGACTAAGGCGGGGGGAGCGACCCCTGTTGAAACTGACGAAAAAAAAAAGGCTGAACCGTCAATAGAGCCGCAGGCTGACGGTCAGGTTGATACTGCGGCGAATATMACCTCGGCTYCTCYYGGCKCAAGYGTRASTTCTTATCCGAACGTACGACGCTCCGACGTTATTCTGAAATTTATTCCCAAYCCTGATARGCTTGAGRTYGCTCAKGAGAAGGGCGAAATCACGCTGATTACCAATGASGGTACRGGCCTGACCTCTACATTGTGTTCTTATTTGATGGACAGGGGCCTGGAAGTAGCTGTGATCACTTTTCCCACGGATACGGTCCGYAAYTCTGGAATGACCTTACCRGCYGGTGTACAGGAACATGTRATAACTGAAATTTCRGATTCGGCGATAGCGACTGTCGTAGGTGGACTGAGTGGTAAAGTAAGCCAGTTCATTCATTTACATCCACATTTCCGGTTTCCGCTTGGGCAATTTGGCCTGCAGTTCGACAAAGAAAAAGATCTTACCAAGGCTGCSTRKTTATTGGCAAAGYACCTGAAAGGCTCATTGAATGAGATAGGTGAAAAGCACAGAACGGCCTTTATGATTGTTACGAGATTGGATGGTGCCTTGGGTACTCAAAACCCGGGCACTGTTTCCGTATTTGGTGGTGGCCTATTTGGMCTGACAAAGTCACTCAACCAGGAATGGATCAATGTGTTTTGCAGGGGAGTAGATTTGGCTCCRGACATCAAAGCTGAAAAAGCCAGTGAAAATATCCTGGCCGAATTGTACGATGCTGATCAATGCATCCTTGATACATGCTACAATGCCTCAGGGGAAAGGTATACGCTCTTAGCTGACCGAATGCCCRATGTGGACTCAYCYAAATTGACAACTAAAATTCAAAAGGACGATGTGTTTCTTGTGAGTGGTGGTGGACGTGGTGTGACCTCCAAATGTGTTTTGGAAATGGCTGCGGCCTGGCAATGYAAGTTCATTATTGTAGGTCGATCGGAGCTAACGGAGGAGGAACCCAAGTGGGCGGAGAAAATTAGTGAAACGGATGAACTGAAAAGAAAGGCTATGGAAGAGCTCAAGGCCAAGGGAGAAAAACCCYTGCCAAAGGCTGTCATGTCTATGGTCAATGCGGTTCAGGCAGATCGGGAGATCAAGCAAACGCTTGCCGATATCAGAAAAAAAGGAGGTGARGCKTATTATGTTTCTGCAGATGTGACAAATGCTGAATCGCTGCAGTCTGGAGTYGCTGARGGAGTTAARCAAATGGGWGCCATCACTGGAATTGTACATGGAGCTGGCCGATTGGCCGATAAACTCATTGAAAACAAAACTGAAGCGGAYTTTGATGCTGTTTACGATGTTAAAATCAAGGGCTTGCTRGCTATGCTACAGAATGTAGATTTRGAAAAGATCAAAAGAGTAGTGTTGTTCTCTTCGGTCGCGGGCTTCTATGGAAATGCGGGTCAGACTGATTACGCCATCGCGAATGAAATTCTAAATCGTGCAGCGCAYCTGTTTAAGAAAAATCATCCCGATATMCAYACGGTCTCCATCAATTGGGGGGCATGGGATAGTGGAATGGTAAGCCCTGAGCTAAAGAAGATATTTGATGATTATCAGGTGTCTCTGGTACCAACCGACGAAGGACCAAAGTCAATGATCGATCAGATGTCAGAGCACTACGAATCTCAGGCACAGGTCATTTTGGGTTCTACCTTGCCAATGGCAAAGACGAAYACGGAKGGCCCGCTAAAAACACATAGGATTCACCGGACSYTGYTSGARAGTGCAAATCCGTTTTTAAAGCACCATGTAATTCAAGGTAATGCTGTATTGCCCATCATTAATGCGTCTACCTGGATGGCCCAAACCGCTGCGGACTTGTTCCCCGGATTTCATTTATTCAAGGCAGAGAAAGTCAAACTGTTCARGRKWMYYKYAKWTGRYRGYMRKMMMRMMRWYGRYYMTCTRGWRAYWWTMRWRKWGTYKRMWRAKMRCRARSAKMTTGTGAGCGTGGAAGTGACAATATCCAGTGACAGCGGTGCAACGTTGCCTACCAATCACTACCAGGCTGTCATCAGCTTGGCAAGTGGAAGGCCCGAAGCRCCTATAATGCCTTTGCCAGATCTAAGTAGAATTCAAGTTGTTCAGGATGATGCCTCTGGCATCTATAAAGATGGYACSYTATTTCACGGTACCGACTTCCAGGGAGTGAAGAAAATACTTCAATTGGATGAGGAAGGTGTCTTGCTACTCTGTGAGCATGAGGGCGTATCCGAACAAAGACAGGGGCAGTTTCCTGTAAAGGATCTCAACGTCTTTCTTACTGACGTCATGTACCAAAGCCTTCTGATCTGGATCAGGAAGTTCTATGACAGTGCCAGTCTTCCATTGAGCACTGATAAGGTAGAGATCTACCGCGTGTTCCCATTTGGTAAACCATTCTATGTGCAGCTACAGGTATTGAAATCTGATGAGTTCGGCATGCAGGCCGACATTACCGCTTTTGACTCGGATACCGGGGAAGTCTACATGAAAAGCAGCGAAGCGAGGGTGACTCTGAGTCGTGACCTTGTTTGGGATTAATCATACCGTATTGGTAATTCGCAAATGAAGGAGAAGATAGCAGTAATAGGAATGGGTGGGTTGTTTCCCGGTTCTAAAACCATTGATGAGTTTTGGGATAATCTGGTTGAGAACAAGAGTCTTGTAACACAGTCAACCAAAGAGGACTTTGGCGCTTCACCTGATATATTCTACGATCCGGAGAAGGGCAAACTAGACAAATGCTACTCACTGCGGGGAGGATATGTTCGCGATTTTAAATTTGATCCGAACGGATATGGCCTGGATGCAGCAATCTTATCAAAACAAGCTGCATCTTTCCAATGGTCACTCTATGTAGCCAGACAGGCGCTGGAAGACAGCGGATATTGGGGAAAAGACTACGGAGATAAATGCGGTGTTATAATCGGTAACCTCTCCTTTCCTTCTAAACATTCAAGACAGGTATTATCAGGTATCTACGCTGAGCTGGCTTCRGAGATTACAGAGAAACTTATAGGTAAGGCTGTCAATGTTACCGATGCAAATTCGGATCTCGACGCACAGCTGGGAGACACGCTACTGAGCAATGCCCCGGCTGCAYTGATTGCMCAGGCACTTGGATTAAAGAAAACYCATTTTGGTTTGGATGCAGCATGTGCTTCCAGTYTGTACGCTGTGAAATTGGCCTGTGATGAGCTGCGCAACGGGCGGGCAGATATGATGCTGGCTGGTGCTGTCAGTGGATCTGACCCCTTATTCATACACATGGGCTTCTCTTATTTTCATGCCTATGCAAAAGAAGATGAACCCTCGCAACCCATGAATGGCAAATCAGGTGGGCTTACCTCTTCTGAAGGTGCGGGTATGGTAGTGCTTAAGAGGTTATCTGATGCTCAAAGGGACAAGGACAATATTCTTGCAGTCATTGACGGAGTTGGACTATCTAATGATGGCCATGGYAAGTTCTTGCTAAGTCCGAATCCTAAGGGGCAGAAGCTCGCTTTTGAGAGGGCGTACGTTGATACGAGTGTTAAGCCCGGTGAAATTGACTACCTGGAATGTCATGCAACGGGGACRCCKCTTGGAGATAATACCGAGTTTGATAGTATTGATGACTTTTTTGTGAATGGAGGKACYGCGCCCAAAATAGGAGGAGTAAAGTCCAATATGGGGCATTTGTTAACTGCTGCGGGAATGGCCGGAATGATCAAGGTTATTCTCGGAATGCAGAAGGACCTCCTTCCTGCCACAATCAAGGTGGAGGAGCCAYTGAAATCCAGGAAGGGAAATATTGGGTCTGACCAGATAATTACTGAGAATGYGGCATGGCCGAAGAAGGGCGCGATACCCMGAGCCGGCGTCAATMCATTTGGGTTCGGAGGTACCAACGCACATATGATTGTATCGGCCYATGATCCRAATGAGAAGGCGASKGYGGTTGAGAAGGACGGCTGTTCCCAATCAATTGATATCATTGGTATGGATCTTCACTTYGGCAATGTTACCGACCTCGACTCCTTTTATATTTCATTATTCAATGGCACACAGCAYTTTGCCCCATTGCCCGAAGTCAGATGGAAGGGTATGGAGCATCTTGAAAAGGTCAGGGATAAATACAATCTTCCCAAYAAAGARAACYTAYAKGGAGCGTGGYTGGAAAGTTTTGATCTTGATCTCATGCGCTTYAAGATTCAACCCAAGGAAGCGGAGCGCCTGACGCTACAGCAAACCCTCATGCTCAAGGTGGCCTCGGCAGCTATGAGCGATGCCGGGCTGGAYGCGGTAAAAGGAAAGGCATCYAATATAGCGGTAATCACCGCTATGGAGTCTGAGCTTGAAATTCATCACCGAATGGGKCGATGGGACATGTCCTGGCAGGTTAATGAGGCATTGAAGGAGGCTGGGATTAATTTGGATGATGCGCAAGAATCTAAGTTATCTGATCTGGTAAAAGGTTCCATTTTCCATGGATTTAAGGATCACTCTCCCAGTGAGCACCTGGGATTCATCGGCAATATTATTTCCAGYCGCATCTCGGCTTTGATGGACTTTACCGGCCCATCATTCACGGTAAGTTCAAATGAAAATGCAGTATATAAAGCATTAGAGATTGCCAGGAACATGCTTGCTACCAAGGATGTTGACGCAGTGGTGTTAGGGGCAATCGACCTCACYGGAAGTATGGAGAGTGTAATTAGTCGTCAGGCTGATCATCCTATGAACACCGGAGCCCAATCCATGGGTTGGAATACTWCTACCAATGGYTGGAGCGTAGGKGAAGGTGCAGGTGCAATMGTGCTTAAGAGATCAGAAGATACRGGTAACGACAGGGTTTAYGCRACCTTAGAGGATATTGCAATAGTRCAGTCTTCGATTGCCAGTAAGRBMGGAGAGATTGATGCAGCAAGTGTTGAGWSCTCRGCCARGCAGGTMYTGGATMAYYTSAARCTYAARSCKGMWGAYATWGGRWTGTTRGAAGTYTCAGCRAGTGGTRTKAARAGYGAAGATGACGCAGAAATTGCAGGACTCACCAGCGCTTATAAGAATGGCAATGATCAACTGACATGTGCTTTAGGATCTTACAAAGCGCACATTGGCAATACCTTTTCGGCCTCTGGAATTGCAGCGATTATCAAAACATCATTGTCACTTTATTATCGATTCCTGCCTGGTGTACCAGTATGGGAAGGTCCTGATCATATAGACTCTTTTAAGGGAACCCCTTTCTATGTTCCTGGTGAATCCAGACCCTGGATACCGGAGAAAGGACAAAAGACCCGCCGTGCCGCCATTAGTGGATTGGCTTGTGATGGGACAGTTGCACACCTGGTTTTGGCAGAAGCCGGGCACCCGGGAAAAGAACAACCCGGACCCTATATCCAAAAGGGAGGCGAAAGATTATTTCCTCTTARAGCTGCGTCATTTACACAGATGATCCAAAAGCTCGACTTACTCAACGAATCCGCTTCTGTATCAGGAATAACAGATGCCTCGGATCAAATAATTAAAGAATTCATTGCGGATACCGGCCAGGGTCAAAAGGTGGTCGTATTGATGGCCAAATCTCTGGATGTCTTACTCAGGGAGATCACTTTTATGCAGACGAAAATTGAAGAGGTATGGGATTCTGAAAAGGGTTTACTCACACCAGCTGGCAGCTGTTTCGTGCCAAAGCCGCTGTCAGAACATGGCAAAATTGCCTTGGTCTATCCCGGTTCCGGATCTGCCTATAWCGGAATGGGCACCGGAATTTTTCAGGCCTTTCCAGAGTTGCATGATTTTATAAGCGCCCAGGTTAACGATGTGTCCAGTGCCTTCTTTTCACATGATTTGTACCAAAGGAGCCTCGTGAAGCTGGATGCTGACCAAARGGTRGCGCGGGAGCTGGAATTGCAGACGAATGCCTTGCCAATGATGGCTTCSGGKTGCACSTAYGCTGTYGCTTATACACGGATTCTTCAGGAATATTTAARAGTCAAAGGTGATTCAGTATTGGGCTGTAGCATGGGRGAAACCTCAGCAATGTTGTACAGTCAGGAAGTATGGGATGCCCACCATGTAGACGAAAAATTCCTGGAAGCTCCATTGTTCAAAGAATGGGTCGGGGGAGATATGAAGTTATTGGCCAAACACTGGAATGTTTCTGAGCAGGAGGCAAAAGACAATTGGTTGAGCAGCTTGATAAGATTGCCTCAGGGCATGATAGGTTATAAGGCGCTGGCTGAGTGGTATGAGGCGGAATTATCAGATGAAGAGCGTGTCTTTCTAACCTTTGTTCATACGGATAAAGAGATAATCATATCCGGGCATCAAGATGACATCAAAAGAATTCTGGATAAGTACGGAATTCGGGCGGTGTCGATGAAGATCAATAATGTGGTGCACCATAATTTCTGTCGTGAGGTGATGGATCAACTACTTGTGATGCATGATTTACCCGTCAAGGTTGACAAATCAAAAGCGTATTACTCCGGTATAACGGGCAAACCCATGGAGTTGGATCAAAAGGTGCTTTCCAAAAATGCGGCGGAGGTTTGCTGTGAGGTTATCAACTGGCCATTTTTGATTGATTCAGTATACAATGATGGGCATAAAATTTTCATTGAACTGGGTCCAAATGCCAATTGCACCCGATGGACTACTGAAATATTGGGTGATAGAGAACACATCGCTATTCCTTCGGACAGAAAGGGCCGAACAGCGCTCAGGAGCCTTACTGGAATGGTAGCGGCATTATTGGCCAATGGAGTAGAGGTTGACCTCTCATTCTTCTACACAAGTTCGGAGGAGAAGAAAAAAGATTCGAAGGTGCTCATGAAAACCTTACACACTGGCGGCYCTYGCTATYTGGAGGAAGTGCTGACRCAAGAGAACATTGCACTTTTTCAAAAGGCCACCGTGTCACAGCCCGCTATCGCTGTTACTGAGCCTGTTGCAGCTGAGATGGTACTGGAAACCGCAGGAGAAGTAGCGGGTGCGAGCTCGGAAAGTGCTCCACCAAGCCCTCCCTTTAATGGTGCTGGAAGTAATGGAACCCAGGAAGAAAAATTGGGCGAAAATGGTTTGATGCTGCAGAACTATGATTCGCCGACACACCTTGATGGAAAGAACGTTATCTGGAACGAGAAAGATCTCCTGACATTCGCAGAGGGSAAGATCGCTGATGTATTCGGTGAGGAGTACGCCGTTATAGACACCTATCGCAGAAGGGTGATGCTGCCCATGCCGCCTTATCTCCTTGTTAGCAGAGTCACGAAGCTGAATGCAGAGATACATAATTTCAAGCCTTCAACGATTACAACGGAATACGACATTCCCTATGGARCCTTTTATTCTACAGATGGCCAGGTGCCTTGGGCAGTTGGAGTGGAGTCGGGRCAATGTGACCTTTTGCTCATCAGTTATTTGGGTATTGACTTTGAAGCACGGGGTGACTATGTGTATCGCTTATTGGATTGTACCCTCACTTTTCTGGATGATCTTCCTTTTGAAGGACAAACGCTGCGATATGATATTAGTATCAACAGCTATGTAAAAAATGACAGAAGCCTGCTGTTTTTCTTTAGCTACGAGTGTTTTGTAGAAGATAGAATGGTACTCAAGATGGATGGTGGCTGTGCCGGCTTCTTTACCGATGAAGAATTATCGAAAGGACAGGGTGTTGTTTATAAGAATTCTGAGTTAGAGGAGCGTACCAATAGAGAAAAGAAATTTTTTCATCCTTTCTTAAGCTGCGATAAAAGGACCTTTGATAAAAATGATCTTCTGGCCCTTGTGAATGGAGATTTAGTGACCTGCTTTGGACCTGATTACAATCAGGAAGGACGCAATAAATCGCTGCGAATGCCTCCGGAGGGAATCCTGATGTTGGATAGGATCACTGAGGTSGAYATCAAAGGAGGGAACTCCGGTATTGGCTATATCGAAGCTGAGATGGATATGCAGCCAGAGAATTGGTATTTCCCCTGTCACTTTAGGGATGATGAGGTRCTKGCMGGGTCRCTTCAGGCTGARGGCGGTGGACARCTGCTTAGATTCTTCATGTTRCTGCTGGGAATGCAAAAGGTAATGAAGGACGCCAGGTTCCAGCCGGTGCTCAATATTCCTCAAAAGGTGAGATGCAGGAAAGAGATTCCACCGAACGCTAAGAAATTGATATACCGGATGGATGTKAAGGAAATTGGACTCACTCCGGAGCCTTACGTRATAGCCGATTTGGAGATCATTTATGATGACCTTATYGCCGTTCATTTTGAAAACCTGGGGCTGCGATTGCAGGAAAAGGACAATCCRCAGTACTTAAAACCTACAKCCAATTTGGTAGAGGGAATCTATGTGAAGCCTGTTGACAAACCCGTGCTGCTCAATGAGTACCACAWWACRCAATTTGCSYTNGGGCCSGKWNCATAAGAGYTTTGGRGATGAATATAAGGTATTCGAAGGGCGGGAGCTCTCCAGACAACCCAATACAGATCTTCAATTCRTATCTCGKGTACTTGAGGTGAAAGGTGAAAGACATAAATTYACYGATACACCARCCATCATTGCTGAGTATGATGTTCCTGCCGATGCCTGGTATTATAAAGACAATGCGAGTCCGGTGATGCCATATTCGGTACTCATGGAGGTCGCACTTCAGCCTTGTGGATTTCTCGGTGCTTATTTGGGAAGTACCTTGTCCGTCCCTGATAAGGACCTCTTCTTCCGGAACCTGGATGGGGATGGAGAAATGTTCTTTGATGTGGAYTTGAGGGGGAAAACAATTACCAATACCTGTMTTCTGRTAAGCCATACCAATCTYGCAGGAACAGTGYTGCAGCGKTACGAGTTTGAACTAGTRGTAGATGGTAAGCTGTATTATAAAGGCCAATCGTCATTCGGATTTTTCACCAAAGAAGACCTATCCAGTCAGGCTGGRYTRGAYAAGGGWGATCACAARYTGGCCTGGATGCAGGAAGAAGCCAATAASRRTATCAAGGGTTTCAATATCAAGATTGATTCATTGTTCGGRCAGCAGAAATTRYTRAAGTCTACWCRSGAAGGATCRCCTGACTTRCATCTGGCARSTGGYCARTTGAGTTTGCTKGACWCYGCTATCTATATYAARGATGGRGGMGYRTACCAGAAAGGATATATCCACGCCAGCAGGGCGATCAATACATGGGACTGGTTTTTCACCTGTCACTTCTACCAGGATCCCGTTATGCCTGGCTCTCTTGGTATCGAAGCATTRTTCGAGGCCATTCAGCTATTTGCATTGCAAGAGGGCTTGGGAGCAAATATCTCCAATGCAACTTTTGATCAGACRTCTCCTCATAAGACAGTATGGAAATACCGGGGCCAGATCTTGCAGCACGATCCTTTGATGAATGTGGAGGTTAACATCAAGGAGGTGAAGGAAGAGAACGGAAAAGTGATTATCATTGCAGATGGTAGTTTGTGGAAGGGAACRCTSMGRATTTATGAAGTAACAGATATGTCGGTTACGATAAACTRAATGGATTACCAATGGYGGTCGCAATTTGYGACCACTTAATAAATTATGGCTAATACAGCGTTAATTCCAGCAGAGAAAATAGACCGCTCGATACTCTYAATCYGCGGCCAAAAGGTYATGCTTGATACTGATTTAGCRCAGATTTATGGGGTGAAAACAAAGAGGTTGAATGAACAAGTCAAAAGAAGCGCAGAGAGATTTCCTTCAGATTTYATGTTTCAATTGACTAAAGAGGAAAAAGAGTATGTGGTCGCAAATTGCGACCACCTCCAAAATTTGAAGTACTCAACAACTAATCCATTTGCTTTTACTGAACATGGTACTGTAATGCTGGCAAGCGTACTCAACTCACCCACTGCTGTTGCTGCAAGTATTCAAATCGTTAGGGCATTTGTGAAGCTTAGGGAACTTCTAGCTACTCATAAAGATCTTGCTGAAAAATTAGGTRCAATTGAACGAAAATATGATCACCAGTTTAAAGTTGTATTTGATGCTTTGAGAGAATTGATGAATCCACCGAAACCCAAAAGAGAGCGTATCGGTTTTAAAATTGSCAATAATAAATAAGCATATTTGTTAAGAGTATGAGCACAGCTACACAGGAGATGCTTAAAGACAGTGGAATCCGCAGTAAGGCGGAGAAAGGTATTGGTAAGTGGTTTGGATCTTCCAGGTCTCTCCAATATGATCAGGAAGGTATTCAAGCCATTTTTGAAAAGGCTGATTCCCCTGCYTATGTAGTGAGAGGTGAAGATGGRCGGATTGGAGTYGCGGATCGCATTGGAACGGATGATAAATCTGATYTGGTAACWGCRGAACTCCTGGCGACYTTGCCCGCCTATGCTCCTGAACAGTTGGGCGACTCCAGCTTTAGAGAAACCTATGGCTTAAAGTACAATTACATGACGGGTGCAATGGCCAACGGAATTGGTTCAGCAGACCTGGTAATTGCTGGTTCAAAAGCTGGAATATTATCATCTTTCGGTGCCGGTGGTATGGTGCTACCCCGAATTGAAGAGGGCATCAAGAAGATACAAGCCGCAGTGGGTGATGGAGCCTATGCTGTTAATCTGATTCACAGTCCTGCGGAAGAAGCCCTGGAGCGCAATGCYGCCGAGYTGTTTATGAAGATGGGAGTGACCGTCGTTGAGGCTTCAGCATTTATGGACCTCACTCCTCACATTGTACGTTATCGCGCAAGCGGATTGTCGAAAAATGCTGATGGSTCTGTCRCAATCAAGAACCGTGTTATATCCAAGATTTCCAGAGTTGAGGTAGCWGAGAAGTTCTTGAGGCCTGCTCCTGATTCAATCTTGAATGGTTTGGTAGCTGATAATAAGATCACAGCTGAGCAAGCARCGCTGGCCAGGYTGGTTCCTATGGCAGATGACCTTACCGTSGAAGCGGATTCCGGTGGCCATACGGATCGGAGATCACTRGTTTGYTTACTTCCATCAATCATCGCATTGCGAAATTCCATTCAGAATGAAATGGGCTATTCCCAGGAAGTTAGGGTAGGAGCAGGGGGTGGAATTGGCACACCAGAATCACTATTGGCGGCCTTTGCCATGGGTGCCGCATTTGCCGTAACGGGTTCCATCAATCAGGCAACAAGGGAATCTGGATCGTCGGATCATGTGCGAAAAATACTGGCAGAGGCGGACTCGGCAGATGTTATGATGGCGCCGGCTGCGGATATGTTTGAGCTGGGTGTAAAGCTTCAGGTCCTGAAAAAGGGAACCTTATTTGGTCTTAGGGCCCAAAAACTCTATGACGCTTATGTTGATTATGAGAGCCTTGATGATATTCCGGCAAAGGAGCGTGAGAGTCTGGAAAAAACAGTGTTTAGGGATAMGTTGGAGAATATTTGGGCTGGTTGTGTCACCTTTTTTGAGGAAAGGGATCCGGAACAACTGGTGCGTGCAAAAGACAATCCCAAACGAAAAATGGCTTTGGTATTTCGATGGTATTTGGGACTTTCTTCGGCTTGGGCCAACAGCGGTGAAGCAGGACGAGAGATGGACTACCAGATCTGGTGCGGACCTGCAATGGGCGCATTCAATGGCTGGGTGAAAGGCTCAAGGCTGGAGCGATGGGAGAGCAGGTATGTGGCGGATGTAGCGCAAGAGTTGCTCAGGGGAGGTGCTTACCTGTTTAGGTTGCAATACCTGGAGATATACGGCATCCATTTGGATCCCAGATACAGGGAAGTTAGGGTTAAGTAGGAMGACGTCTGGGTAAAGAGGTCATAGACMGMGAAATGCCTAAAGTAKTGGTTTTCAGACTATGGACTACATCGTATATTTGAACTCATCTTCAAATTCCTTAATTTAGATTGTGGATTTACTTGCYARACTGCGCACYGAACCCTATGTCTTAATTCAAAAAAGACAGGAAGAAATCATTGCCAATGTCAATCTCCTTGATGAGGCGGAGTTGGTGCGACATCACCGTTATATTGGCTCCAAAMMSWRGTYRRWKWWWYKMKSCSRMMRRTGNTTTGTRAMRSWAGWWCTWRYSKMRRYWWTMKKTRWWKYTCYRSMAYCASYSYMGCTWTYTYTSAKKKAWRWKSKAWRRSMSKWKKWTCAGCAAGAGGAGGACAAGCCCATTTATTTCAATCTGTCTCACGGTAGTGGTTACTGCGTTCTTGCAATTTCCCGGAGTCCGGTGGGAGTTGATGTTGAAGAAAAACGCGACTTAGACTTTGAAATCATGCGGCCTATCTTTTCTGACGCTGAAGCGGAGCAATTGGACGCGATTCCTAAAGAGGATCGTTCGGATCTGGGATTAAAGCTGTTCACTGCCAAAGAGGCCTTTATCAAAGCCACAGATAAACAGTATGGATTGGATGAGATTGAATTTGTATTGGTGGAAGGGTCATGGTC
>NVRW01000097.1 GCA_002400975.1 Flavobacteriales bacterium
TATCGTTGGTAAAGAAGGTTGTAGTACCAAAGCCATCTTACATGCCGATATAGTCGTGAATGATATCTTTGATGCTTTCAAGATCATCAGTCATCCCAAACAACTTATTGCAACTTTGAAGGAGTAAATTATGTTGATCATTGTCATAACATTAATTGCCAGCTGTGTGCTTTTAAACGTATCACTTTTCTGGGGATATGAAAAAATACATCGCACTTACCATGTGTTTGGCTTGGGCATACTGGGGCATTGCTCAGAGTACGCAACGTCATGCAAGCAGCTTCAACCTGGCCTATAAACAGCATCCTGCAGTACCGCAAGGTTTGCTGGAGGCGGTMGCCTACTCGAAAACACGGCTTAAAAACTTAGATCCACAGCAGGTTGCGGARGGGTGTAGYGGATTRCCKCTCTAYTCCGGMATTATGGGACTCATAGACGATGGGAAAGGCTATTTCAAGAACACTTTAGACCTGGTAGCCTCAAAATCGAGTTTCGACAAAARGGCAATTCTCCTGAGTACGGACAACAGTATTCTCGCCTATGCGGAAGCATTCGCACAGGTTCAAAGTGAATTGAATATCACATCAAACAGTTTGTCTGCAAATATTCCGGTATTGAGATTTCTGAGCGAACTKCCAACWCAAACCGGAGGCCAGCTCTAYGCCCAGGACGCTGAGATTTATCAGATTTTGAAATTCCTGGAAGATCAGGATTTTATGCACAGTGTGAATCGCAATCCGTATCAGGTGGATTTCCAGACCATTTTTGGGCAAAACAACTTCCAGGTCCTCTCCTCTAAAAAAGTAACATTTGCTAAAAGCGGTATTTCCAATTCACAGAACAAAACCTATCAGCCCAAYAACCARTTGCTTTGCATAGATTATCCCGGCGCTTTATGGGTGGCTGCCGACCCTTCCAACTACTCGTCCAGGGGTGGAACACTGGTTTCCGCCGTGACCATACATACGGTTCAGGGTTCTTATGCCGGTGCGATATCTTGGTTTCAAAATCCCAGTGCCAATGTATCCGCACACTATGTCTTGAGATCTTCAGACGGGCAGGTTACCCAAATGGTATGTGAATCAGATAAAGGGTGGCATGTCGGGTCAGAAAATCCATACACCATCGGACTTGAACACGAGGGGTTTGTCAATAATCCCGCGTGGTATACCGTAGCGATGTATACGAGCTCAGCCGACATATGCAAGGACATTGTCAATAGCGGATACGGGATAAATCCTCTGCGTACGGCCTTCTGGCCGTGGACAGCAACCACSTATTAYAATCAAGCTGGAATACCCGGTTCATGYACSAAGATCAAAGGACATATGCACTTTCCCAATCAAWSCCACACRGATCCRGGTGTCAAYTGGGACTGGGAYTATTACTATAAATTAATTAACGAYCCGCCRCCTACCWCCTCGATCACTACYTGYACAGGATCATTTACYGATTCTGGYGGWAGTGGATTYAACTAYGGAGACGATGAAAGGGAGCTAACGGTAATAGAACCAACCAAYGCCTCAAGYGTAACGATTGCRTTTTCCAGCTTYAATCTGGAATCYACCTGGGATTACATGTATATATAYGATGGCAATTCGGTTTGGGCGCCACTCATTGGCTATTATACCGGCACGAACAGTCCYGGAACWATCACWTCCAGCGGTGGTGCATTGGCTRTAGAATTTCGGTCGGATTGTGCTACKACCAGYACGGGATGGGAAGCTACSTGGACCTGYTCGACAGTRMTWASCCCBCCRAYCAACTTGCAGGTATCAGTGCCRGGCTGCGCAAATTCCAGTTATACAGCCACATTGTCCTGGGACAATGCGGATTCAAATTGGTATGCTGATGTTTCCAMAGAYCCTGGGTTTGCTGAATTCTGGAATAAACCKGTSCCYTGGCTGACTTCAACAAATGCACCTGCCGGATTTCTGGATCCCTTCGGACTTGGAGCGTTTACATTRGATCCTGACTCAACTTACTACTGGAGGATATGGGATGGMAGCTCTTGGGTAAACGGACCTTCTTTTATGGTGCCTTTCTGTCCTGAYACAAYCCCTCCWACTACTTCAATTTCCAATCCCARYRYSTGGGAAACTKCAGATTTTACSRCCACTTTCACAGATGCCGATCTGGGAGGRTCTGGAATTGATTTATCATTCTACCAGGTGTTGGATTTYGATTGGACCGAATGGCGSGCCAACAACGGCAATGGGTTCTTCAACGAYAATTTTGACAATGCAATTCACCCTGAATGGTCAATTRCCACSGGTACATGGGCAATCAGCGGCAATGCACTCAATCAATCRGATGAGGGTATGAACCAGACCAATATCAATGTTCCCCTCACKCAGGTGAATTCTGAAATCTACTTGTATCACTGGCAGGCAAACACGCAATCAGGGGTAAGTGCAAATCGCAGACAAGGCTTGCATTTTTACTCTGATAATGCGGCYTTGCCGAATGGTGGCAACTCMTACTTTGTCTATTTTAGGGCAAACAGCAACARATGTCAAATCTAYAAAGTSATCTCAGAYGTRTGGACACTTGAGGTAGATACSGGACTGGTGGTCAATGAAAACACCTGGTACGATCACAAGATATTGTTCAATCCATCAACCGGSGAAATTAAGGTGTATATGGATGATCAGCTGGTTGCRGAATGGACAGATGGATCGCCACATGTATCAGGAAATGSCMTRTTCCTGCGAACRGGAAATGCMGACATCCTCTTCAATGACCTRAAAGTYTAYAGAGCCAGAACGGGATCGGAGTTGGTCACAATYGGRCCGGGATCAACCAATGATGTACGTTATCAAAACCCGAACCCCACTACCCCATCCTGTAGAATAAAATCTCTGGTCAAGGACAATGACGAGAATTGGTCCACMYTGGGCACGYTGAATATYAATRTAGATTGGACAAAYCCTTKGGATGTTRCYGTGAACGATGGTACRGCAGCTGATGTGGATACGATTTGTTCAMTGACSGAACTTTCTGCCAATTGGACYGCCTCGGTCGACACACATTCTGCSGTTTTGCGCTATTGGTATTCAATCGGAACGACACYBGGAGGGACRAAYATTATCAATTGGYTGGATAAYGGAACGAATACGGCTGTGACRCAAACAGGTTTGACYTTGCAGGCGGACAGTATWTACTACTTCAATATTCGAGTTGAAAACGGCGCSGGTCTTTTCTCAAATGATATMTCCAGTGATGGGCAGGTACCAAAGGTGCTGCAGATTMTAGCCTCSGCTGACACCACCCTSCTCACAYTACCGGACAGCACCATCTTATTTACTGACGCAACACCMAATGCRGTGTCCTGGAATTGGTCATTCCCCGGAGGCRTACCAAGTACCTCAACATTGCAAAACCAGGTAGTGTATTACAACAGCGCSGGCAGYTATGACGTCAYGTTAACGGTGACTGACGTCTTTGGATGCACGGCCACGTTCTCTGCAACCTCTTTCATAGTAGTTTCAGATCCRCCACCGGCTCCAACGGTAGCGGGATTTACCAGTGATGTTGTATCAGGATGCGARCCMCTGACTGTGAACTTTGTYGATGCCTCCTCGAATGYTCCGACATCCTGGTTGTGGATGTTCCCAGGTGGAGATACCACTGCCTCTACAAATCAGAATCCGACARTAACCTATTTAAATCCCGGCACCTATTCGGTAACMTTGATCGTTACCAATTTCTTTGGGAGYGATACGTTGTTTATGCCCAACTATGTCACCGTTTATGCTAACCCGGTRATCTCMGTGTCTGCTGATCAAAGCATTTGCGAAGGAGAGACAGCAATGCTYTCRGCATTTGGAGCCAGTATATAYTCGTGGAGYACCGGCCAAACGGATTCARTRATYGCGGTCTCACCGACYGTAACGACGACATACACGGTTACAGGTTCSAGCAAYGGATGTGGRAGTCAGCAAGAGGACATTGTTGTATCMGTGACRACTATTCCRACAACTTCTATTACTCCAGACCAAAAYATATGCTTTGGAGATTCGCTYATCATTACTGCAACYGGAGGCAAYTCCTATTCGTGGAATACAGGRGATACGACTGCTTCAATAACAATTGGATCCAGCACACCGCCGGCAACATACACYGCAGTGATCTCAAAAGACGCCTGCACGGACTTTGACACMATTTCAACAACCATAACYACAGTCCAACAACCCATTGCAGACTTTGTRGCCAGCGATACATTGGTAGAATTGCAGAATGCTACGATCGCRTTTACCAATAACTCTTCATCAGCAATACAATTTGATTGGGACATGGGAGATGGRAGCAGTTCWACATCRTTCAATCCAATTTAYACCTATCTGGATACSGGRTGGTATGCRATTACATTARTTGCYGATAATCCTGAATGTGAACCAGACACATTGATAAAGTMWAATTACATTCATGTAACACCGGATCTTCCSGTTGCKRRYTTYACKTCWGGAGYCGAYACGGTTTGCWCRGGTGATTCAGTGCAATTTATGGATGCKTCTTTGAATTCAACTKCTTATGATTGGARTTTTAATRGCGGGGTTCCGGGAACAAGTACYGACCAGAATCCCATGGTGCAATATGCCACCAGTGGAACGTATAATGTCACTTTGATCTCCTCTGGCCCCGGAGGATCRGACACGACCTCGCAGCTTTACACGATTGAAGTGCGMCARATRCCCRTTGCTGCTTTTTCAACCATTGACACRCTGCTCATTCAACCCAATACGACCGCAACTTTCACCAATTCATCTTTGAATGCTGATAGTTATAGCTGGGAYTTTGGKGATGGAAACAATTCTTCAGATGTCGATCCATGGAACATTTACGGCCAGATAGGAGTCTACACAGTAGTTCTTATAGCCCAGAGCGATTATTGCCCGGATGACACGGTTGCAATGGATAGTTTGGTTCATGTGGAGACCGGGATTGGGATTGATAATGCTGAAATTGAGGATTTCCARCTGCGGGTTTATCCAAATCCTACAAAAGGGCTCATTGTGCTGGAATCTTCTGCAACCGTAGGAACAGCTGAAATTTATAATACGCTGGGCCAAATGCTTCTTGCCAAAGAGATCACGAAAGAGACCACTCTATTTGATCTTTCWTTCTATCCAGCTGGTGTGTATTTCCTCTCMGTCAGTATGAATRACYACAAAGCGACTGTTAAGATCACCTTATTCTAGCTGGAACCGTAACAAATGAGGCCTAAGAACGTATATTGTTACGTTCCTCATAAGTMCCTATAGGTGAAGACAATATACTTCGCAACAAAAGTTCTTACACTCCTACTCTTAACCGGCTATTTTCAGCCAGTTCAGGCCTTGGATTATTATTGGGTTGGTGGTACGGGAAACTGGTCTGATTACAACAATCATTGGGCAACTAATTCAGGGGGTTCAGTTTTTCAGACTCAAGTTCCAACTTCAACCGACAATGTATTCTTTGATGCCAACTCGTTTGGAAGTTCAGGTCAATCCGTTAGTATTGACACTACGATTGTTCATTGCAACAATATGGATTGGTCCGGTGTTACCAATTCGCCTACATTAACCAAYTCCTCTTCGGCCAACATCATAAAAGTGTATGGTTCTCTGACCCTTGACCCATCGATGAGTTTCTCCTTTAATGGTATTCTTTCACTTGAGGCGCTTAATATTGGTAACACAATACTTTCCGCAGGCAATACACTGCCATGTCAAATTGATTTCAATGGAATCGGAGGTGGGTGGACCCTTCAGGATCCGTTTAGTACCACAGGTGAGATTTTTCTCAACTTCGGCACCCTTAATACCAATGACCAGGATATAACCTGTCA
>NVRW01000098.1 GCA_002400975.1 Flavobacteriales bacterium
TGTTGTTGCCAGGGACTTAATCAAGGCCTTGTTGGCGGACAAATTCGAGATTACACCTGGGCAGGCAAGTCAATTGAAGATGATGAGTCGCTTAGCGCCCAAATTCATTTTCAAGATGCTTAATAAGTAGTTCAATTAGCGCGTGATTCCTATTTGGAATGTGTCATCTTCCACAGGGTGCTTTCTGGATTAAGCTGTTATTTTGTTTAATTATTCTCGTAAAGATGATTGCGAATGCTTGAGCAKCTGCCCGTGATATCTCAACGTGCGTKAGGCAKCRGCTTTATTTCATTTTCTTRAAAACTAMGATCGCATTATGCCCACCAAATCCAAAAGTATTGCTCATGGYTAAGTCAACTTTACATTCAATTGCCTCTTTGGTAACAATTTGAATATTTTKRGGAATTTCAGGGTCTRGATTGGYMGTGTTTATAGTAGGAGGAATTAGTCCCTCCTGAATTGCCTTGATACATAGAATTCCTTCGATAGCACCTGCGGCTCCTAACAAATGTCCTGTCATGGACTTTGTAGCACTTACTTTAAGRTTTGTGGCATGGTTGCCAAATATTTTTCTGAGGGCATTTATCTCACTCAAATCACCTACAGGTGTTGAGGTAGCATGAGCGTTAAGGTAATCCACATTTTCAGGATTATATTGGGCTTCTTTCAAGGCYAATTCCATTGCTTTAGATGCACCTARCCCATCGGGATGTGTTCCCGTAATATGGTATGCATCKGCGGTCATTGMAGCCCCTRCAATTTCGGCATAAATTTTTGCGCCTCGTTTTTTAGCATGGCTATACTCTTCTAAAACCAAAGCTCCTSCACCTTCACCCATTACGAATCCATCACGGTCTATATCAAATGGTCTGGATGCCTCCGTTGGATTATYATTGTTMGTTGACATTGCTCGGATAGAATTAAATCCGCCAATTGATGCTTCCGTGATAGGAGCTTCCGAACCACCCGTTACAAAGGCTTTTGCTTTACCCAACCTAATATAGTTAAACGCATCCATCATTGCCGAGTTTGAGCTAGCGCATGCGGAAACTGTGGTGTAGTTAATGCCCATCAATCCAAATTTGATTGAAATCATTCCTGACGACATATTTGCAATTAATTTAGGTACAAAGAATGGGCTGAAATGTGGCYTGTTATCATTTTTTACATATTTGGTTACTTCCTCTTCAAAAGTGGTCATCCCACCTTGTCCTGAGGCCCAAATAACCCCAATATCAAATGGAGACATTGAATCTATGTTGATACCACTGTCTTGAAGTGCTTCGGTTGCRGYATAAAGAGCGTATTGCGTGAATAGGTCGCTTCGTTTTATCTCACTTCTTTYCARGTATTTTTCKGGRKTAAAGTTTTTAATTTCGCATGCGAATTTTGTTTTGAAGTTTGTGGGRTCAAAATGYGTGATTAAKTCAGCTCCACTTTYCCCCTGTATGGCGTTCTTCCACATTTCTTCCACCGAATTTCCTATCGGTGTTAATGCACCCAGTCCTGTGACTACTACTCTTTTCATATTTTTTRTACTTATTAATAAGTAAGTTYTTTTGATAAATTTTTTACAATTCTTCAGTTATWGCCGTCACAACGTTTTTCGTAATGTTTTCTCCWGTGACTCTRTTTAATATTAATGAGGCTAACAATGATGACATTATCAGGTCGGCYTTTTCCTGAGCCGTTTCYTTAAAATTAAATTCATTTTCWACTTTTCCTTTATTAAGAACTTGAGTTAACCAATCTCTTATTTCCTTGCTTGCGTTGGATAAATGATTCTGCATTTCTTCGGGTAGRCTTTCATAAGACGACCCAAGAGCGCCCATAAAACAAATCATCYTGSCATTTTGACTCTTTYTATAARYTTCYAGGAATACGCTAACTTGATTTTTAGCGCTTTTCTTTTGTAAACCASCRCCAGTTAGTTTCTGAAACGCCATTCTATTTYTCTCAATTACCGCAATTCCTAAATTTTTTTTTGAAGGATAATGATAGTGAACAGCAGCATTCTTAATTTGTAGTGGATCCGAAATGTCTTTATAACTAAAGGCGTTGTAACCTTTGGTTCTAATTARTTTTTCGGCTAAATCAAGAATATTAYTTTTGGTATCCAACATAYTRCAAATATACTTACTTATKAGTAAGTATRTTTATAMCTGGTCCGRGNWRSKGKAGGGWWWCNNWAAKTKAYWTWKWTTGYAAGNTTCNNWWWGTAMANTTSTKCTGGGCTGAAGCTGTTTATACTAAATGGGCTGTACGCGCCTTATTAGTTCTATGCGGTTATTTGGAAGCAAAAAAGAGAAGTGATTGACGAGTATAGTCCTGAAGCTATTTTGGGTAATAATATTCATATTAAGACTGAGATTGACGAAGAAATGGATGGCTAAAAGATTTATGCCCGGATACAGGTTGTGGGGAATCCTAGACACCGTTACGCTGGCATAACCATCACTTGCCAATGCAAACCCGCGAAAAAATATTCCGCTCGCGCGCGAGCGGACAATTAATTAGATAGAACCTGCCTGCGCTTCGACTTCGCTCTGCGACCACGGCAGGCAGGTTACCTTTTTCTTTTCTTCTTCAGGTTCTGAATTTTATCACCCCGACGCTGGCTTTTTTTGTATTTAGCCGCTAATACTCTTTTGWACGATCCTCCTTGGTTTGTTTTCTTGTTTTTTAYCGACTTCTCATGAAATGCTAGTCCAAWTTGGGAATTCCTYGKTTTATTCCAATTTATTAWTTCTTCATCAATTGGTTTATTCTSCTCYTCAGRAGTCAACTCAGGGTTCACTTCTACCTCTTCAGGAAATTCTTGTTCCGGAATCGTATAAGCCATCAAMGACTCTATGGCGTCYTTAGCTTNAGTTTCTTTTTCAGTATAAAATAAKACGGCGTTTCCTTCCTKCTCTGCCCTGCCTGTTCTACCAATGCGGTGCATATAATTCTCAGGGTATATGGGAATATCGAAATTAAAAACCGTGCTAATCTTTTCTACATCTATCCCTCTGGCGATAACATCAGTAGCAACCAATACTCTAGTAATTCCTTCGTCAAATTCTTTAATAGATCTTACCCTGAAATTTTGTTCTTTACCAGAATGTATGATCCCTATTTCTCCTCCAAACACATTGCTTAATTCTTCAAATAATCTTTCCCCCGCAAGCCGGTTAGAAACAAACACCAACACCTTTTGATACGTTTCGTGGTCTTTTAGTAAATGGACTAATAAATTTATTTTGGTATAAAAATTTTGAACTTGATAACATTCTTGATGGATATTGCCTAGGGGAGTTCCGCTAACAGCGATGGATATTTTTACTGGAGTCTTAAAAAATGAATCAATCAATACATCCACACGTTCAGTCATGGTTGCTGAGAACATAATGTTCTGCCTCTTTTTCGGTAGATAATCGAATATGTTTATTAGCTGTGTACGGTACCCAAAATCAAGCATCACATCAACCTCATCAATTACCAATTTCTTAATTGAATTAAGTTTAACCGCATTCTTAAGAACCAGGTCATATAATCTCTGGGGCGTACCGATTACGATGTCCGTTCCCAGTAATAAAGCCTTTTGCTGGGTTTTGATATTTGTTCCACCATACACACCAGCGATACGTGTACTGTTGTATTTGGTGTAGAGTTTTATRTTTTTTACCAACTGCAATACCAGTTCACGAGTRGGAACCAGGATTAAAACTCTGGGATTYAAATCATTAGAATACTTCAATTSTTGAAGTATAGGGAGCATATAAGCTAAAGTTTTACCGGTACCTGTTTGAGCTATCCCCACAACATCTTTTCCTGAAAGCACCACAGAAAAAACCTTTTCTTGAATCGGAGTTGGCCTATCGTAATCTAATTCCGAAATTCCATTAAATAATTGCTTATTCAGCTTGAAGTTTTCAAAAGCAGTCATAAGTATAAAGGTAGTATATAAGTATCTCTTCCTGAAAAACGGCCATTCATTTTTTGGTAAAGTAAACCAACTTACCACCAAACAATAAAAATAGCTGAATATGAATCTYTATRTTTTTGCCAACATAATGGGGCTTGTTTTTCTTTAATACTTGTGTTAATGTGTTTTTCTACACCATTAAAGTCTGTCCARATTTCGTTTTCAGATGGGTCCATTCCCCATTCCTTTTTTGAAGGTATATAATAGGYTTTTKCTGAATTATCAAARCYAATAAATGTCWCAWAWTTYATATAATAGCCTTTTATRGCTTTYTCATAAATGGGGCTAAWACTYDCTTTRTATTCATARGGAATAAACAATGAAACCAATAAACATAGMGCTTGAGAAGCTTCGTCAATTKCTATATTATTAAACATTGATTTAGYGCAGTTATGGTATAGTAAAGGAAATTGTTTTCTTTTTAATTTTTCTAATTTCTCTTTCAAAGAATCRTTCCTATTCGGACCAATCCAGTTATTTATTGGTTCCGAAGAAATRKTTGGGTCAAATAGATAAAACTTATAGGCTAATTCCATATGAATTAAAGCTYTTGTATTTATGTCTTCAATAATAAAATCAATTTCACCTATGGTTTTTTTATCTTCAATTACCTGAACATTTTCATAAAGCACTTTGTAGTTGGTDGATGATTTAATTAATTCAGAAACAATTTTTTCTGCCAAATGGCCCAATCTTAWATTGTTTGGTAATTGAAAKTCCAGATCAGTTGCYAGGTTTAATTCTGATAAATTAAAAGTTTGTAAACCAGTAATTGAAAAGTCTAGACTATTCGCCGTTAATATTGATGCTATCCTTGACTTGGTTTTCATTTTAATATATCCGTAATCCGCCCYCKCTGCATATAACGGTTAGTATATGAAGCGTAGCYDGCSAATAGGVGNCTATGATTTHATATRCAGTGTTAGCACCAGTTTNTATTTTYAAWTYTYCYWTTWSSWYTATTYSWSYMWKWMKTTTTATAGTTAATTTATTATCACTAATCAATTCCACTTCCATAAATCCAGTTCTTTCTGAACATTGGAAAGAGTTCATTTTTTTCTTATTTAATCTTTCTCCCCAGTATTTAGCTAAAAAAGTATGAGTTCCGCCTGTTACCGGGTCTTCATTTGTTCCACTCCAAGGCCAAAAATATCTTGATTCAAAATCGTAGTTTGATTTGTCTGAAAGTGCTGTTACTAAAACTCCGTTTATAGAATTATGAGATTTTTTGAGCWTTTCGAAATCAGGNGTCWWRKWRKWWMMYAYWKTASMGNNCTCARKTTCNNTNWWMRGCWMKATTTYARTTTCATTATTATACTCACTATTAATTACATTTTCGATTCCAAGAGCGACAAGTAATTCATTGGGTGTGTCTTGTGGTTTAGTTTTATAGATTGGGAACTCCATTACTATATCTTCTCCACTTCTTTGAATTATTAAATCTAAGTTTTGGATATTCACAAAATGAATTTTTGATAATTCTTCGTTTTTTTCAAAGATTACTTTTGAAGCAGCCAATGTAGCGTGTCCACATAATGGGATTTCCATTTTAGGTGAAAAGTATCGAATAGTATATTTATTTTGTTCAGTTAGGTTGTTTATAAATGCAGTTTCTGATAGTCCTAATTCTTTTGCGATAGACTGCATTTTTTTGTCACTTAATTCACTTTTTAGAATACAAACTCCTGCTGGATTTCCATTGAATGGTTTGTCAGTAAATGAATCTACAATGTAAGTTTCTATTTTATCCATTTTTTCAAATTGGTGCTAACTTGTTATATCCTGCCTACACTTCGACCCTGCCTACCCAGGCAGGCAGGTTCGCTCAGTGGAACCCGGCAGGCAGGCAGCAATAA
>NVRW01000099.1 GCA_002400975.1 Flavobacteriales bacterium
GCTGTAATCGTGGAACAGGTAGCAGCACTCAAGGCAGGAAAAACTGTGGAAGAAGTTATGGCTTCGGCTACAGAACCGGAAAAGGATGTAGAAGAGAAGAAAGCAGAAGCAAAAATTAAAGAGTTAAATACTCARGTRGCKGCCAGGGACAATCTTGTAASTGAGTTAGAAGCCAAACTGGAGAACACCTCTGATGCCGAAGAAATYAAGCARTTRACYGAGCAAMGGGAARTAGCAAAGGCKGAGCAGGCTGTAATTGWGGAACAGGTAGCRGCACTCAAAGCAGGAAAAACTGCTGAAGGAGTTATGACTTCGGCAACGCARTTAGAAAARGATGTAGAAGAGAAAAAAGCTGAATTAAAAGCCAAAATAGCAGCTGAAGAAGCAGCAATAAAAGCRGCTGAAGAAGCTAGAATTGAAGAGGAAAGAARGGCTGAAGAAGTTGTAATTCTTGCGGCTAAACAGGCCAGGCTTGAGGAAGAAAAGCGCCAGGAGGSCTYGCTGAAAGCCARACAGGATTCCTTRGATAGCGCAATTATCGCTCTGGCAAATRTGGAACGCGWAGAGGTTGATTCAGACCCAATMATTAATGKCTCCAWGGMTGATGTGGATGAGGCTGATAYTTATTTACCYAATAGTAAAGAGTTACCGCTAATTCGCAAGAAAATAGAAATGCTGCAAGCGACAATAGATGAGCGCGCTGAAGAGCTAGCTGAGCTTGAAGCCCTCYTGGAKAATTCAGAAACACCTGATGAAATAGTGCATTTGGTTCAGGAGATTGAAGACAGGAAAAAYCAGCTGGGAGTYACCGAAAGGGAACTGAAGTCAGTAAAAAAGGCGCTTGAGGAGATAGGCAAAGATCCAACGGAGATTGCTTCCAATAATTCTGTTGTTGATTTAAACCAACAAGTTCAAAGTGCAAACTCTGAAATTGCAGCTCTTGAAAGGAGCCTTGAAAAGAGCATGATACCCGACCAAATCGTAGAAATGATCATYATTCTCGATGATAAAARGCTRGAACTTGCGCTTCTGGAAGGGGCCTTACATAARGCTAAAGAGCAGGCTAAACTACATGTACTCAATATTCGGACACTTGTCCAAAATAAGAAGATTGAGCTCACYGCGTTAAAAGAAAAACTGGCGTCARCTACYACTGAAGAAGAAAGGGCAAGGATTCAGRACGASATCAACMGGCAAGGAAAAGCCCTGGAAATATTGAAAAAGGAATTGTCTGAAACCGAATTCCTTGCATCTGCCGATGATCGTGATGGGGATGGAACSYTGGACAGATCAGACATGTGTCCSGATGTAGYCGGCCCTGTTGCSAACAGYGGCTGTCCGTATMAATTATTCTTRCTTGGCCGGAAGTTGGACACTCTTGCATTTGCGTATCAGGATGAAGATGGCMTTTTYGTATTTGAGAAGCTCAACAATGATGAGAGCTTCATTTTTCTCCTGGAAGCGTTTGATGTAGATATGGTTMAAGAGGTTAAGGTGAAATTTGTTGACCAAATGGGTAACATCAAATACGTAACTGCCAATAAGGATGAYAGCCAGTATTTCAAATATCAATACATACCYTATACGCTGCATTTAATTAATRGAAAAAAAGAYACAATCCTCTCAGCRGCGCAAGATCATGATGGCGTGTTCGTCTATAAAAAACTGAAGGACGATCAAAGTTATTTGTTTGTTCTTCAAGGAAGAGAAGTTGACTTGATTGATCAGGTGAAACTCGCGTTGGTTAGCGAAAACGGAGAAGTGCAAAATCTGGTSGCCACCAAAGAWGGAGATCAATTCAAATATGAACCTGTCACKGCAACGTCTACGGACATTACAACBGATAGTTTAGAATCTGCCCTGATTGTCGAGGAGGAAAAGAAAACTGAAGAAAGTTCRGCTGAACCAGTGCCTTTATTTAMGGATRAAAAAGATRCTAGCAAAGGGGCTGTCCTGGCGACCGGTAGTAGTTACCTGTTAAGTAATATTCTTTTCGARTTCGACCGATCGAACATAAATAAGATCAGCTTCCCGGAATTGGACAAGCTTGTTGCCTTGCTAAGGGGCAAGCCCAATATTAAGGCTGAGATCTCAGGACATACCGATCACAAAGGACCTGCAAGCTATAATCAGCTGCTTTCAGAACGCAGATCCGCAGCRGTTGTCCAATATCTTGTAAATAAGGGAATATCGTCGAATCGTCTTATTGTTATGGGATACGGTGAATCCCGACCGATAGCGSCAAACACMTTCCCSGATGGCACTGATAATCCCAACGGTCGGGAGAAAAATCGACGTACGGAGATTAGGATTTTCGAGTAGCCAAACTGGTCCTATCTGGACGCGCAAGACTCTCCAGAGATAACCTTTCTGAAATTTCTACGTAAAGGGGGGGTATTTGCCAAAAAAATCCCAATCATGMGATATTCAAACCACCTGATTATTAAGTGTTTATTGGTRYTRACSTWTACKTCYKRTTCACTYTGCAYTGTSGSACAGAATGAATCCAATATTTGGTACTTTGGAAAYGGAGCTGGATTGAGCTTCAATTCNGGGNCAACCRCARRTGCTTAGCAAATCAAGYCTCTTCACGACTGAAGGYTGTGCCAGCATCGCCGATAAAGGCGGAAATTTACTATTCTACACGGATGGAAGTACTGTTTGGAACGCCAACCACAAARYAATGTCSAACGGAAGAGGGCTGACCGGCAATGCATCCTCYACTCAATCAGCACTGATAATCCCAAAACCTGGAAGTACCACTGTCTACTATCTATTCACAGTTGCGGAAAAGGCAAGCCGCGATGGAATAGCATATTCCGTTGTGGATATGAGCAGTGGACAGAAGTCTATTGAKAAATTCAAGAACAATGAACACTACGTCGCACCGGACATTAAAATAAACATGGGCGAAGGTAAGGTGATTGAGAAAAAYACACGGCTRCTGGCACCCGCTTCAGAGAAATTGACAGSGGTRAAACACAGCAATGGAATAGACTATTGGGTAATTGGACATCAATGGAATTCAAATGCCTTTATAGCAATACCCATTACCACCGCGGGAATTGGCRAABCBGTAATCACCAGGATYGGACTGTTTCATGGTGACGCTTCCAATGSCAARGTGAATGAAGCAATTGGTTATCTCAAACCATCTCCGGATGGTAAGAAAATTGCCTCTGCAATATGTTATAAGGACAAAAARAATGTGGARGTGCTCGATTTCGATAAYTCCAATGGAACTTTCTCAAATTCTGTKGCCTTTGCGACTGGAGGRTTTGCGTATGGCCTTTCTTTCTCACCYGACAACACGAAGTTGTACATTTCATTTCTTGAAGGACCTTCGGGAATAACGCAGTATTTAATTCCTGCAAGCGGTGCGACATCARAATCCATTGAATCTTCGGCTCAGCAAATTGCACCCAATAAGGAGGCCTTTTCTTTCGGYGCAATTCAAGYTGGACCAGATGGGAAGCTTTATATCGCCAAAACGGGATCGARCCTGGATGTGATTGAAAATCCAAATGAAAYGGGAAAAGCGTGTAACTACARATATGCTGCAGTTAACCTGGGTAAAGGGAATTGCACTTATGGATTGCCTAATAATATTGCCACRTCRTCAGAGATCAGCYTGGGTAATGATACAGTTATTTGCAATGGTGTTGTAAARATTGATGCACCYGCTTATCAGGACGCGAGGTATTTATGGTCAACCGGGGAAACTACGCCAACAATTGAAGTTGCATCTACRGGTACCTATAAAGTCCAGGTGTACAATAATATTACTCAAAAATTRGAGGTTGGARCGATYAATGTCAAAATTGACAAACCACCTGTTGTGAACATCGGAAATGACACTTCCACYTGTGGCAAAAACATGATATTAAATGCCGMTAACSGAGGTGCCTCCTATCTTTGGTCAACAGGTGAGGTTGTTCAATCTATAACGATTAGAAAGACTGGGACCTACTGGGTACAGGTAACCCGGGGAGCTTGCACACAATCCGATTCCATCGCTATTGTACTGGCGGGTGCCATGACTGTATTCTCTCCTTTAAAAACCGAAGTTGCACATAAAGCCTTTAACAACACGACCTTTTACTACTCGCCTTATGATATGGTTGACTACAATTTGAAGATCTACAAGGGTAAAAAGCTCAAATTTGAATCCACTGATATATTTAGCAATTGGGATTTGACCTTCAAAGAGAAGGAGGTAAAGAAGGGTGAATAYCGCTGGGTGGTAAACTACATCTCCAAATGCGAGGATAACAAGTCCTTTAACAAGGARGGGGTTCTYACCATTATGGATAAATCCAAAGCACTCGATGGATCTGCCTTTAGATAGGCAACCCAAGTCTGATTAAGACGTCTAAGCARTCGAGTAGAGTTTTATTAACTTTAACACCGCAATAATAAACGTTGCTCTTTTTGATCTTTCCAGATGGAATTATTGAATAATGAAGGTACTGTATGAGATTGTTAAACCGATACAGTATMCTTTTATTTTCAGTKCTCTTCTTTTTGCTTCCCTATAGAGACGCAAATGCAGGAGGTGGCTGTCAGGATTTCTCAATATCCGCATTCAATCAGGTATGGTGCCAAACCGCCCCCTATCCTACCGCCTTTGTAACGGTRAGCTTTGCAATTACCGAGGACGTTGATGATGCCTTTCGWAAAGGGGAAACAAACAAAACACTAATTGTCGATCTTCCGGCGGGTTTTGAATTTGATCAAACCAGCGTAACTGCTAGTGTCGCCAATTCTGTAGCAGGTGATATAACAGCATGCACATTCCTGTACAATTCGGCAACACAGATAGCACTCACYATATCCACTGTAAACTCATATAATACCATTGATTCTATCCTATTTGACAACTTTGAGATYAGGGCAACTGTASCTGGYAGCTCTGGACCTGTGTTGAGAACGGGCGGAGACTTCAGAATAGATGGCACCGTRGACTGCCCGGGGGACGGTATTCCAAATCCACCTGAAGAGTTGGGATATYTGTTCGCAGATTTTCCCATGGTTTACGACTCAAGYACYGTAAYACAGAATATTTTAGTGCCAATAAAAAGAACCTGTGGCAATGATCAACCAATATTGGAAATTCAGGTGTCGGTTACAAATGCCTGTGCTACGCCCATAACACAATTTACATTCAATACGAATGGTGATGTTGGATATTCACAAAATCCTGCAACCAATATAACAAGTGCAAATATCTATTACACCGGAACTGCTCGTGGCTTTTCACCTGGCAATTTATTTGGAAGTGTTGCCAATCCCAATGGGTCCTTTGTAGTTAACGGATCTCAAAATATAAACAGTGCAGGTACGCATTATTTCTATCTGAGTTACGATGTTCCTGGTACAGCTAATATAGGCGATGGTCTTGACGCAAGGCTGGATTCATTTGTATTTGATGGTTTAGACATTTCAGATATGATAGTAGCAAATCCCGCTGGATTTAGAAGCATTATTGATACTGTTTGTCTACAGCCTGATTTGCCCAACCCCAATGCAAACCCGCAACTTGTAAAAGCTGGCTCTCTTGTTATTCCAATGGATCTTACCAATCAAACTTTGATTGCGCCTTTTAACCTGAAAGCGTATGGACTGGTTCATAATCTATTGCTAAATGACGTACCGATACGGTGGGTAATCAGATCAGGGAAAGCGCGGAACGACACAGACTTCGCTGCACTTGCTGAAAGAAAATGGCCCAGTGTTGTAGCACCGGCTGTTACTGAGTTTAGGGCGGGTGCCTTCATCATTGATT
>NVRW01000100.1 GCA_002400975.1 Flavobacteriales bacterium
ATGATAATCGCACCAATTCCTGTCATAAATCCTGAAAGAACTGGATAGGGGATGTACTTGATGTACTTGCCAATTTTCAGCAAGCCTAATAGTATCTGAAACCCTCCTGCCAGTAAGAAAGATCCTATGATAATCCCCAATCCTGCCTCTAAACTGCCGGAAACTTCAATAGCAGTCGCAACCACCATAGCAGATATAACTGTCATGGGCCCTGTTGGCCCGCTTACCTGGGTTGCAGTTCCACCGAAAATAGCGGCTAGTATGCCCAATACCATAGCTCCATACAGGCCAGCGATAGGGCCCATCCCTGATTGCACTCCAAATGCCAATGCCAGTGGCAAAGCAACGATACCAGCAGTAATACCTCCGAATATATCACCCTTCAGGTGTTTAAAATCAAATATCTTCTTCATCTCAAATCCCCCTTGTCTCTTTCAGTCCCCTTTCAGGGAATCATAATTTCATTAATACATTAGCTGCAACCATCTTCTGATTAGAAATTAATTATTCTTGTCAGTGACAACAACAGTTGTTGAATGTCCACGCGAAAAGTTTAAACCAGGAAAWTGATTATAGATACCGCAATTATGCGGTTAAGCCCTCCAAATAGCAGATTTGACTCATCATACTTTGAGCACGTTGAAATCAACTAGCGGTAATGCGCCGTATCTGGAAAGGGTTTAAATAAACTCGGGAGGTGGGGTTAAAACATCATCACTAACACTGGCCAAAAGATTGCTGGCCGATAAATATTTAGAATTAGATCCACAGAGGATGCCCATTTGATTCTGGTGCCCAAGATCGAATTCCTCAATAACATCTTTCTCCTTCTCAGTTTTTCGTTCTTCCCGTTCTTCTCGCTCCTCCCCTGGAAAGGTATCGCAGAACTCAGTCCGATAGTCAGTATTTCCCCATTCGGTAATAGAGGTAAATACAACTGGCATTACTAACATAAACGCCAAAAGAAGTGCTTGAATTCGTAATCTCATCTCGATTGCAAATATATTGAAATAGTTCGAAATCTATATTTCAGAAAATTGCTTTGGTTTAATCCCAAAATACTTATTGCGAGGTTAATCTAATTGTTATGCTATACGTATAATCATCTCCAGAAATWGTCTCATTGTAAGTTCYATTTATCACGATTTTAKSKTWSKWRTWKWMRRTAWNGNNATAAATWAMKSWWWTTGCATTATCAGTGTCAATAATTGTCATTTTCTCATCACTAATTGACCAGGTAATTTCTTTAGGAAATGGACTGGTTCTCCATAAAGCTAATCGAAAACATTGACAGTGAGATTGACACCTTTCGTTGGTCTGGCGGTGTTCATTATCAGAAGGACAGCACGTTAAAAGCTGGCTGCGAAGGTAAATGGCGTATTCATAAAAAGAAACTAATCGTCCATCAGCTGAACTGTACAAAATCAGGTAGGTCTCAACGTCTGATTGGCGCATTTGCGGTCTACGAAATAACTGACACAACACTTGTATTGGTAAAGCTTCTAACAAGTAACGGGAGTTGGAAGAAAAAATATTATTTCAGGGATGCCGAACACCTACAAGAAATCCAAGATAGTCAGAGAAAGTTTTGGCCTCAAAAAGTGACCGACCAGATCACATTATACAGAAAAGGCGAATATGAAATATGGGACGCATATGGCAAGAGCGTCTTAAAAGGAGAAGGAGAAACAATAGATGCCTCCACACTCAAAAGAGGAACATACTACATCAAGATTGATGGAACACATGATAAGTTTCTCAAAAAATAAAGTGCCTGTGGCTACTGTCGCTGGGTTGGGCTGAAATCCAAGCCCTCCACGCTTTCCTTCCATGATCTAAACGCCGAAAAACAGCAGTTTACTCTACCGAATCCCCGACCTAAGTTTTACCAAAAAAATAACTCCCTGAATTTCAGAGGGTTACTTAGAAAGGGTGTTGCCCGACTAGGGTAACAACTATGCTAAAAAGTTCGAACCCCTTATTTTCCAGTTACACCTGATGGAATCACACGAATTTACACAATTTTCGTCCCGTCAGGTTACTTGAAAAGAAAACCTGGAAAGCTATGAAGATCAATACTTTMAGGGCTTGGTGAACCTGGAGGGAGTAGCTGCGCTGATCCCTCCAAACCGTGGAGTGGATCACCTCGTCCCGACTACGTCAGGAGCGGGGTTTTTCTTTATCAACTCACTCAAACTGCGTTTGGCGYGGCCAACGGGGGATTTGAAGCGGTTGTTTGATCTGAAGCCGTTAGTCYRGATTGCCTCACTYTTCTATTTTTCYTGCCGGTACCTATTAATCCATAATCCTCTAAAAACACAGAGACTACTTGTAATATGGTCATTGACAGAGAAGTACAATGTCGGAATTCCAATCTCACAACCCCGACACTTTTTGTTTTTACAAGATAAAACCCTACAAAACAATCAGGTTTTGCCTACTAGCCATTAACAACCTGGCTTTYGGGKTTCCGTACAAATTAGYAGTAGAGTTRAGCAATTTTATATCAGGCAAGATAAAAGAGCGCCATGAAAAACTYCGGAAACATATTAACAGCAATCATCTTTTTGATGACCATTCCCCTTGTTGGTAATGCAGTTAATTATCATGTTAGTGCAAATCAAAACTGGACTGATTTAATACCAACGCCTACTTCATCTAATAATGTGTATATAAAAAAGGGCGCTACTTTAACTATTGATGTTACCAATGCTGTATGTGCAAAACTTTTTGTCGGTCATCATGTAGGACCTGATAAAGGGAATGGCACGGTCATCTTTAATGCCAATTCTAAATTAACTCTTGTGCATCCRGATGGAGTTTTTATTGGGTCTGGCGCTTATACCGGAACATTGGATATGACGTCAGGTGGAACTTTAATAGTGGAGCAAATACAATATAACGCAGGTACGGTAATAGCGGGAAGTGGCACTATTTCRTTTACSTCCAATAATACTTTACCGGCTGSGATTACCACCTACAACAACTTAATGGTTGATAGCAACAATACAACCCTTGCAGTTAACACGACAATAACAGGTGATTTAACAATACAAAATGCCGCTACTTTAGATGATGGTGGATTTAACTCAACTTTTTCAGGAAATCTAATTGTGCATGGAACTGTCAATTCCTCAGGTAAAATTATACTTGATGGTGKKGGCACTACCATAGATGGCATTGGTGCGATAAATATWTTAAACGTATGGACGTTTACGGGCRACAAAACTATCCTGGCTTCWGCTAATCTTGCCTTTACAGGAAATTATCCGATTGATATTATTAGCGGTATCACTACTATTAACGGAAACATCACCTGTGATTCCATAAGGGTTTATAATAACCCCGCAGCCGAAACAAAACTTCGAWTAGACAATGGTGCATTAACAGTAAATAACGGCGCACTGGCAAGCGCAACAACCGCTGGAGCAGGAAAAAAAGCTATGATAGAGCTGATTAATRCATCTACTATGACTGTTAATGGAGACCTTGAATTATTGGCCAATACCCAYGATGCRAAATGCAATGTAAAAAAYAGTTCCCAATTGATTGTAAATGGAAAYGTGAAATTAACTGACACAGGCGGAAAAAAAGCTGAATTCAAAGGGCAGGATAATGCAATAATTACTGTTAACGGTGACATCATATTTAATGCAACTGGCAAAGACAAAGCCAAAATAAAGTTAGCGAACACTGCACTCTTGAATATTACCGGAAACTTAGACAGAAGCGGGGTTGGCCATTACGGAGATCTGGATGGTGCAGCAACCACATTTGTGAACTTTAATGGCACATCGCCACAAATTCTATCCGTGATCAGATACGGCTCCGCAGACACCACAAAAAAATGGAGATATGGTGAAGTGCAGATCAATAATATGGCGGGAGTTACTTTAGATGCAGACGTATCCCAAGCVGATAAAAAYAATAGCATTCAAGATGATMTCCGCATACAATCAGGYATTTTATACTCGGGGGGATACAGTCTTGAATTRGCGAMTGCTAAAGTTTTTGAAATAGCAACCAATACAATTTACAATACTACCAGTACGGATGCTATGGGTGGTATGTTGCTTAAAGGAAAGCACGATATTAGTGCTWCTGGTACAGTAAATTTTGCAGCCACTTCTCCTCAAAATGTACCACGGCCCATCAATCCACTAACTGYCTGGGATTATGGACACCTTATTATCTCCGGTGGGGATACAAAAACKCTCACCGGTAATGTTGATGTSGAGGGCAACCTGACTATACAACCGGCAGCKACCTTTGACGTAAATGCTGCTATTAACTATAACATTAACCTTTCTGGAAACTGGAACAACAACGGCAATTTTGAAGAACGATCAGGARCGGTAACTTTTGACGGCGGAAGCTCCCAAATAATTACAAACCCGGTTGGCGAAATATTTTACAGTCTTATCATCAATAACTCAAAAGCATCCAGTGCCATTACATTAGATGATTCTGTAACGGTAACCAATATACTCACCCTTACGGATGGTCATATTATGACCACATCAACAGATATTCTTRTTCTTGATTTAAGTGCAACTGTAACGGGTACTAATGACAGCAGTTTTGTAAAAGGCCCTGTCCGCAAGAAAACCAACATTGCAGGCACGTTTACTTTTCCGGTTGGGAAAGAGGATAATTATCAGCCAATTGGTATGACAACCCAATCTATTGATCTCACCACTTTTACAGCAGAATATTTTTATACGGAACAGGGCTATGGAGCTRGGTTGGATGCTTCATTAGACCATATAAGCAAAATAGACTACTGGACTCTTGACAGAAGCGCAACTGGTACACCTGCCAACGCTACGGTTACYTTGCATTGGGACGGAAGAAGTGTAGTAAGCGGTGTTGCGGCTGAACTCAATGACCTGAGAGTTGCAAGATGGGATGGTTCTCTATGGAAAGATGAGGGCCAGGCTGCTAATATGGGTGACAGCCTCRATGGATCCATTACATCATTGGTTGTAACAAGTTTTAGCCCGTTCATACTGGCATCTAAATCTTCTGCAAACCCGCTGCCTATTTCTCTRTTGTCCTTTGATGCTGAACTAATTGATAATGAGGTTGAACTCACCTGGACAACCTTAAGTGAAACCAATAACGATTTCTTTACAGTACAACGAAGTTCTGATGGGATTGATTTTGAGATAGTAACATATGTARGCGGAGCTGGCAATAGCAACCAGGCGCTATACTATTCAACAGTTGATCATGATCCGTACTACGGTGTTTCTTATTACCGGTTCAAGCAAACCGAYTATGACGGACAGTTTACCTATTCTGATRTAGTTGCTGTTAATTACCTTACAGAAGATGATTACAAATTWKCTGTGTATCCCGTCCCGTCGGATGGTAATTTCTTCGTTGATATAAAAGGTAATAAAGACGATGAAATGCTTGTCGTTATACTTGATCAGCTTGGCAAGGAGCATTATTCAAAAGTCCATGCCCTTAATAGTAACGGGCATGTCTTAGCGATTGATGCCARGAGYAAATTAGCATCGGGGGTATATTTTGTTGTTAYATCGAGCCTGCCTACCTTGCMTACMGGCAGGCAGGCCGGACAGGCAGGCAGGAATAGCATGTAYCGGAAGAAAATAGTGATCCRGTAGAGCATTCTTGACATTTGTTTATCCTATCCTRCAGACTYACYAAAGTTCGAATCTCCTATTTCTCAACTATACCAGAGGAAATAACAAGAATTAGAGCCGTTTTGTCCTGTCGGGTTAATTGAAAGGAAAACCCTGG
>NVRW01000101.1 GCA_002400975.1 Flavobacteriales bacterium
CGGAAATCTGGCTGCTCAACTTTCTGATCGATTTAAATTACCGCTGGTGCTGGATATGCGGGATGGGTGGACAAAATGGTGCATATCACCTTACGGCTCACGACTGCATTACTATTTAACCTATCTGGAGGAAAAACGGATTTTCAAAAAGGCCAGGGCCATTACAACCGTTACCAACCAGTTGGCGGATGTGTTTAAAGAAACACATAGGGATATTGATCCTCAGAAGTTTCACGTAGTAACCAACGGATATGATACAGATCTAAACTTTGAAAATGACAAGGAAATTGAGATAGGCAAACGCGATAATAATGTTGAATTCAATATAGGATATACAGGTGCCTTTTACTATTCGCCCAAAGGCAGAAGGGATATGTTYCTGCCCTGGTGGAAAAAGAGATTTCATCGGRTATTACAATATACTCCKGTTAAGGAAGATTGGCTCTATMGAAGTCCYTACTTCTTCTTTAAAACCGTGAGACGGGTCTTGGATAGCAATCCTGATTTCAAACTTAGAATTAAGTTTATTGGAGAAAAGCCTGATTGGTTGGTACCAATGGCCGATGAATTCAATTTGGCGGATATTTGTGACTTTTACGGCGTACTTTCTCATGAGGAGTCCTTAGAAGTTCAAAAGAACCTTGACGCCTTTTTGTGTACATCAGTGAAGGTTATTGGTGGGTTTGATTATGTGCTTGCTTCAAAGACTTTTGATTATGTCCGATATAAAAAGCCCATTCTGGGGTTTGTCACTGAAGGATCTCAGAGGGAATTTTTAGATAAATCCGGGTTGGGTTTTGTATGTGATCCCGACAAGATTGATGAAGCCTCAAGGGAGCTGGAGAGAATCATAAGAGGAGGRTTTTYCATGAAACCGAATATCAGCTTTTTARACKCGTATAAAAGGAAAAACAGAGCCGGGGAAATGGCGTCTRTAATTAAATCRGTGGTGGRTGAATCTAATAGCCAATCAGMCAATGCTTGAYGCATTGATCGAAGAGCCGAATTTCCTTTTGTGRATGCGAATTCCTCTGGAGGTGGRGCACAGTTGTTYYGGYCGGCCTGGTGTTTTTGGAAAACAAATTGAAACAGTTGGATAAARTCACTTTTTTAGTAGATAAGGAGTTTAAAAACTATACTGACTTATCTTGTTCATTTCTGCGGGCATTCCAGGCCAATGGTYACGAATGCGATGTGGTTGCCTTCAATGCAACACTTCGCTGGTACAAGCTSGTATCTGAAATTCCCGTGTGGCGMAGGCTRCATTTAAGGAAACTTCAGCGAAGAGTCCTKAACTCWATTGAGAAATCAAATAGTGACCTGGTCTTTGTCGTGAAAGGCTATTTCCTTATGCCTGATACAATTGAWAAGATTAAAGGCCTGGGTAAAAGGGTGGTCTGCTATCATCCCGAYGACCCATTCAATAAGGAGTTTGGCGCTACCACTTTCTTYACATTACCGAGTATAAAGCACTATGATGCCTATTTTACCTGGCATAAAAACCTGCTTGACAAGATTGAGGATATGGGCTGTTCAAATGTATTTTACATCCCATTTGCCGCTGACATGGATATTATCAAACCATTACCCTCCAATTCGGAATCCAAAATGCTTTACGATGTGAGTTTTATAGGAAATGCTGATGCAGAACGAAYCCGCATTATCAAGGAAATAGCAAGCCACCTRAATGGCACAACCGATCGGACATTCAAATTGGCACTATTTGGAAATGGGTGGACARGKATTGARGGATTTGATTGCAAGGGTGTTATTCAGGGGGATGAATACTTGARTGCTAYGCACAGGACCAGGATCAATATCAATATTTTACGCAATCAGAACAAGGGTGCTCATAATATGCGMACCTTTGAAATACCWGCAGCTGGTGGGTTTATGCTGCAYGAATACAGCGAGGAAGCRRCTGGTTTTTTCAGGGAAGGGRAAGAGGCAGAATATTTYAGGGATGCACGGGAGGGTGCGGAAAAAATCAGATATTACCTMAATAATGAACCGGAAAGAGCAAGGATTGCCAAATCTGCATACAATAAACTGATCTCCTCTGATTATTCTTACAGAAGACTTTCGGATATAATAATGGAAAATCTCAATTCCGTTAAGAGGTAAAACTATACCTTCGTAATAAGGTATTCATCCTCTATTCATCAATCTTACACATCACCACCTATAATCTTATAATAAAAAGACAATGACCAAGCTTTCGTTCAAAAGGGGAATCACAGATTACGCCAAGGTCCAAATGGTAATAGGTTCCATAGCGCGTGGAAAGGACATGTTTATCAGACACAAGAGAATTAAGGGCYTGGAATATCTTGACATAGGATGTGGACCAAATTCAAGCSCTGATTTTGTAAATCTCGATTATGCATGGAAACCTCAAATTGATGTTTGTTGGGATTTAACGGTGAATAGATTGCCTTTCRGTGATAACTCGTTTTCAGGTATTTATTCAGAACACTGTTTTGAACATATCCCATTTGAGAGCTTTCAAAAGAAYATGAAGGAAATCTATAGAATATTAAAGCCCAATGGCATTTTYCGATTGATCATGCCTGATGGTGAATTGTATTTGGATATTTATGCTAAACGAAAGAATGGGAGCGACGAACAGATGCCATATGAGGAGGGATATATTTCGCCGATGCACAGAATAAACGGAATTTTYAGAAATCATGGGCACCAGTGTATTTATGATTTTGAAATGATCAATATCATTTTGAAGGATGCAGGCTTTAATAGTATTGGCAGGGAGAAGTTCAATGAAGGTAAGGACAAAAACCTGTTGAGAGATAACGCCTGGAGAGAGGACGAATCAATATATGTGGAAGCCATAAAGTAAAAGGGGNTTTCCCYTGATGTTATGACTTTGAAAGTTGGWATAATTGGGGCTGGACAAATTGTGGAGGATGTTCATTTGCCTGTTCTTCGCAATATTGTTGGGATAGAGATTAGCTGGATTTTTGACAAGAATGAGGARAGATCCAGGCTGCTCTCAAAAATGCACCGGATATCCACCATATCCGAAGACCGTGTATTTGAYGCRATTTCWGAAATTGACATCTGCCTGCTGGCKATTCCACTTGGRGTGAGGTATGCTTACCTTCAGRAATGYGCCAAAAGTAAYGTCGCMGTRTACGTAGAAAAGCCCTTYGCCAGAAATACCAAAGAACATGATGAATATTGTTCCTTGTTTGATGATTTTTCAATTTCAATTGGGTTTCAACGAAGGTTTTATCAGAGYACATGCGAATTAAAGTACATYGTAGAGAATGAAATATATGGCGGGTTAAATAAAATTGAATATTTACACGGAGGATAYAAYTTGAAATCCGKRGGAGCAAACAGCTTCATCACYGAYCCYATATTATCYGGTGGTGGGGTAACCATTGAGAATGCCATTCATGGATTAGATCAAATATTGCATGTGACATCGGCCAAYGAGGTTAGACTGAAAAACGCACRTGCGATAGTGATGAACAATATTGATTATGACACGGTTGTTTCCACGGTGYTGACAACAARCCGGGGCGAAGTTCAGGTGGATACAAAGTTTTCCAAATTACAAAGTAGAGGTTATGGGTTTACCTGTTTTTTTGATAGGGCRGTAGTGAAATGCAAAGATCAACCTTATGGCGAAATACAGGCCTGGTCGTTGTCAGATAAGAAAGCCCGCATTGAACCCACTTATGATGTAGATTATRGCAAATGTGCCTTGAACATCAGCCAGGCATTTYATGCTGCGTGGTCTGACTGTATCGCGTCCAAATCGAACAAAAGAAAAGGCAAATTATCCGCCGATTCCGCRCGSTTAACCACTTACTGGGTAGAAGAAATTTATAGGRAAATTTTAGATGATTAAGATTGCGATCATAGGGGGCAATAGCCAGGTAGCCGCAGAAGTATCCCTGTATTTATTCCATAATAAGGATATAGAGTTGGTGTGTTTTACCAGGTCKGAATACAGCTCTGTATTGTTTAAGCTAACTTCGATAAAACACGATACAATTGATTTCGACGATGCAGCTGGCGTTGCAAGGAAGTTAAATCAATTTGACGTTGTGGTGGACTTTTCATACCCTTCCGTTCAAACTGGAAACATACTGCAACACATTCAGAAGAACATTCATGCTATCATTCGTGGAATGAGGCCCGGATCCACTTTTATTTACATGAGCAGTATTATGGCATTTGGCATGCCCGAAAACAGTTATCRAATTAAGGATTACCTGTTTCCAAGATCCACGTATTCGTTTATCAAACGAAAGGCCGAACGGTTTGTGAGGAGCATTGGTGGAAAGTTTGATRTTAAAGCCTTTAATCTCCGTTTAGGTCAGGTACATGGCGTGTTGCAGGGCATCAGTCAAAATATAACCGAATCACTGGCGGGGGATGAGATATTTGTGAATGGGTCCAGGGARGACTTAACAAATACGGTCTTTGCAAGTTCAGTTGGAGATGCAATAGTAAAATGTGGGCGGGGCTCAATACCGGAGAATACCTATGCCTTGGTATCAACCGAACAGTGGAGCCTGGGGGAACTCTATCAATACTATATGGAAAAATGCGACCTGCATCCCAAAATARTYTACGGTGCCGGCGTAAATACCGGACAGAAAGTGCATCTTTCCTTGGGTGCATACGTAAAAAGTAAAATGGCAAAATACAGGGGCGTATTGGAATCGTATATTCTGTTCAATCTGCAGTCTTTGGCACCTTACATCAAAGGCTACTGGAGAAAAAAATCGGTTGCTATTGATTTGCAACAATCTCAGGTGAATGATGACAAAAAGATCAGCTTTCATTTGCTYGGGRAAACTCCAGGTAAGATAGTACCTGATATTAATTCTCRGCCCGMAGAGATATTRGCATCSGAAAATAAAATCAGGACGCTGCTYCACRGCGCGGTTGAACTGAAGCTRTCATGAACCCRATAATATCCGTTATAATACCAACCTATCACAGGACRCACAGTCTGAARGYCCTTTTGAAATTATTRAAAGAACAAACCATAGCGGCCGAACTGGAGATAATCGTGGTGGATCAGAATGATAAGGGTTTTCTAATCGGTGAATTGGGAGAAGAGRTCYTGRACGGGGTTATTCAGGTTGAATTGRAGGCGCCTAACGTATCMACGGCGCGGAATSTTGGATTCAAGCRGTCGASAGCTGATAATATCTTGTTTATTGATGATGACCTTGAGCCCGAAARTACATTTTGCGAAAMGGGCCTTGAGATCTTRAGCAGTAATTCGGAAGTTGGCTGTCTTTGTCCCTTGGTTCACAATGATTTGGGCAAGGAGTATTCACTTTTCTTGCTGAAAAAAAAAGCTAAAGCAGTAATTTTCTACTTCTTTAGACGACCAAGCAATCTCACTTTTCATTTTTCACTATATTTAAAAAGAAGATTTATATGTCATATTTTTTTACCTCTGAATCCGTTTCAGAAGGACACCCAGATAAAGTTGCTGATCAGATTTCTGACGCATTGATAGATAATTTTTTAGCCTTCGACCCAGAGTCAAAAGTTGCCTGTGAAACATTGGTAAC
>NVRW01000023.1 GCA_002400975.1 Flavobacteriales bacterium
GGCCGGCGCCAGCCCGTTGTTGGTGATTTCCATTTCTGTCGGGGAGTTGTTGCCGGATCCATAACAGGCATCCGGGCTGGTAATACCCGTAAGAAAACTTAAACCTACGGTATTGGCTGAAGGCACCTTTACACTGGCAGTAACCGAATCTTCCTGGCAAACTGCGCTGTTGCATTCCCAGAAATAATTAAAAACAGAACCACCCAGAGACCCACCTGATGTATCCCGGGTACAGGCGACTATCCTTACACATTCTCTAACCGTAACAAAGCTATCTGGAGGGAGATCTTGTCCATTGGGAAACAAGCCCGGGGGAATGGATATCGTGAGCTCATTATTAGTCGAGTCAATATTTAACAGCAGTGAAACCGAATCAATGCTCAGTGAAACAATTTCAATAGAGGGTCCGAAATGTTCCAAAACCGTAATAGCCGTTGTCAGTGCAACATTGCCATCGTTCTTAATGATGATATTCCGGCACAGTATATCGCCTACGTTGCCTTTCAGTAATTCCGGTACAATTCCATTTGTTTGAGGAATGGAAATAAAGGGGGTATTTATTGTGATTGCGTCAGAGGTGTCCAGGGTATCCGCGAAATCAAAAATTACGGATGTGAATGCAAAGGCAGTATCATTTGCCAATGCCCCACATGCGGCAAAGACCTCATAAGTGATCGTTATTGTTGTATGCGGCCCGATCATGCCGTTGTTGTTACATCCGATCGGGGTAAGTCCAAACTGGAGGTTTTCAATTGCAAAGAGTGGATTATTGGCTTGAACTGTATTGTCTGTCAACTGATAGAGGTTGTTGGTAACGGTTCCAGAGACATATTCCAACCCATCAGGTAAATCAATCACAACATCCAGATCACACCGTGCACCTGAAACATAAATATCAAGGGTAAACAGTTGGGTGTTTCCACAGACATCCATATTTACAACAGTGGTAATAATTGAATCCGGAGTGTTCTGATGTGACATTTTCTTTTGGGGAAACAGGTATAGCAGATTATTTGACCTGGTGTTCAAAAGGGAGATGGAACCCTGGGTTGACAGCAGGGCCAAACTGCCGGAATTGGGACTGTGGCTCAGAATATTTCCCCGCGTCATCACAATACCTGAGAAATTGGTATTTCGACCAATAGAAACAGGACTGTTGAGGGTAAGCCAATACACATTTTCAGGGCGTACATTGCCCATTGCCAGTATTGCATTTGAATCAACGCTGAGCGTATCGTCAATTCGAAAAACATAAACAGATGCAGCATCCCCGGTAAGGGTTAAAGTTCCTGCCAGACCTGCATTGCCGGTAATATCATAGACGCCTTCTCCTACCGATTGTCCGCCGAGAGTACCTGATAGAGCCGTTCCCGGAATTGCCTCTGCAACCGTTATTGCCTGGGTTAGATCTGCAATTGCCTGCTGGACAGCCGGATCATTTGGAACAAAGAGAGAATCCGATGCAAATACACTATCACCTACCGCGGTGATTGCCCCTGCATTCCCAATGGCCAATACGGGATTCACGGCTTGAATTTCATTGCCTGCCAGGAGCGAAAAATCTGTTGCCGTTCCAAGGTCGATGTCAGCAACGGTGGGTATTGTGGCAGAAATATTGCCCAAAGCAAACGCTCCAAAATCACTCAATGCCGCTGCGGTGACAACCGTTCCGTTAACAGGGTCTCCCGTGTTTCCGCCATTTCCATGATTCACCCACTGGCTTCCATCCCATCTGCTTACCCTCATATCKGMAGGYTGTGTRACAGCACAGCTATTGGYGTTCCAGCCAAGGGTAATATTAGATGGTGACGCSCCRAYGAGTTTTTCMAAAACCCAATGCTCGCARTTGCTGATACTGCCCAGGCCGGTATCCAAAGCAGACCCCAAATTTTGTAGTGTATCAAAGTACTCAGCCTGGTATGCTGAGAAGGCTACCTGCAAAGGAGATACAGTCAGTGGTTGATAGCTGCCCCCCTTACCTATAGGGAAGGTAAAAGGTACAAATCCTTCTTTTTTTACCGGCCCCTCTACATAACTCAATTGGGATGCTCCCGCAACTGATGCAGATTGAGTGTATACCAAAAGCGCAGTTGAAGTACTGATAATATTTCCCTTTACAAAGGTCATCAAACCCCGCGCCTTTACATCATTGCCCAGTATGATACTGCCMGAACTTTTATTKATAATTGTGTTGGRCAGCCCTCCKGCGCCYCCTGTCAGGTTTTGTRTTCCGGTTCCACTGATATTGATACGCGCCGTTCCCKRYCCACCACTGATGGCAATGATATCTCCCTTRGCATCAATTACMCCKACATTCAGCGCCATRCTGCCCACTCCACCCAGRGTGAGACTGTCCAATACGGTCAGGGTATCCTGAATSGTTACAGTCGTRYTRCCWGCTRGCCTGAAGTGAACCTTGTTTATTGYATGTTTTCCCGCTATWACTTTTGAGCCGTYAAAGAACAGGGTTCCGGTTCCTCCTATGTTTCCACGTATMYARGTCCAGTTTCCCCTGACCGAYACATGYTTTACAATRYTCAGCGTTCCYGARGGYTTGTCRACAACCACRCYCGGCAAYCTTCCAATACCAACCCARGATGTACCAATCAGKYTTTGATTACCGGTACCATTKATATTGATGGTWGCRCTGCCTCCAYTTCCCTGAAGRCTRAAGATRTCTCCTTCYGCATTGATGGTTCCTCCATTGAGGACAAAATTGCCRAGYCCGTCAAATATAAGGCTGTCCAAAACAGTCAGTGTRTCGGTAATTTGAATGACAAAAGAGGTATTGCCMACCGGMCKGAAGTGAACTATATGCAGGGCATGGGTTCCYGAGATGGTCTTGGAACCRTAATAAAGCACAGTGCCCACACAATTGACATCTCCTCTTATATAGGTCCAGTCCCCTATAATGGCGACCTGCTCAAACAAACTGAGCACACCGGATGGTTTGTCWATCACCACGTTAGGCASCATACCCCTTGTTGCGACCGGGATACCRGTCAGGTTTTGATTGCCCGTACCGTTTATGATGAGTGTTGTGCCGSTGCCAACTCCCTTGAAGCTGAATATATTTCCCTGTGCGTGAATGGYTCCTCCATTGATGCTCATGGCGCCGCTCCCGCCAAAGGTCAGGTCYCCSGAAACGGTCAGCACCGTGGTTGAAGCAATYRCKATRGTGGTATTGCCGRMATYCTCAAAAGTGASATTGTTCAGGGTATGRGATCCGSTTATGGTTTTGCTSCCTYTGAGCAGTACKGTTCCGYTGTTGTGGTTGAATGTTCCRCTGGAAACKGTATAATGTCCTCCTATGCTGAGCAGGCCGCTTGTACTGGTAAAGGTGGCCCCGTYAAYGGTCASGTTAAAGTKGGCGGTAATATTGCCTGTCCCACCARCAAATGAACCTCCGGAGAAGTTCGTATTCAACCCGRTTAATACAATGTCGGATGTGCCYTGGGTGAGGGTACCGGTATAGCTGCTTTGGGCATYGATGGTATTRACAATAATRTTGATATCCATATTGCAATCACCAGGTCCACCGGCATCRAATATGGCMATGTCATGGGASKTRGGAACGGATGCACCRCCKGCTCCCTCAGTCGTGAGAGACCARTTSGCRGTATTGTTCCAATTGGAGGGYGTTACCGCTATCCAATAGCGATCCGCYGCATTTGAAATATTRAAGATTGATAGAATTGAWATGACGAGGGTAATGATCTTSCGTTCCATAGGCCTGCTCCTTTTTCTTGNTTAATGTTGGGGTACATTATTCCTTCYTTCAAAAAGAGCTCGAACACGGTRAGATCAGACAGGGGGTGCGCCTTTTGTATGGAACAATCTACATTCTCAAAGAGCTGAATGCAAAAAATTTCGACGAACAAGGTTTTAAGTCGATGAAAACCAGTAAATTAAGTGTTTATACTTAGGTATTTATACCTGGTGGGAAATGCCCGAAATCCAAATTGGTGCCTGCCTCAATGTGCTTGCAGCGAATGCAAATAACCATCCACCAAGCGAATCAAAGGTCTAATTCAAACGCTGCCAAAGAAACATGAAGATACCAGGGCCAATGCCTGTCATTTTTCACCAAACTGTTAGCCCGTTTATTCGGAATTCTACACACTCGCCACTTGGAGTTCTCCGACTAATCAAGTATCTTTAATGCGAAATAGCTGGAAAAGCATTCGGTCTTACCAGATACACYTAAATTATTTTRCTGTGAAATCTGTGCCTTCAAGATTCTTTGCAATARTGGGATTGAGCTGTTACRCGCTCGCCGYGTTTTCGCAACAGACKGTATCCATTGATCCTCTTTGGGTTAGCGCCACATACGCGGAGCTTGTCAAACATCCCAAGGTAGTTACAAATGCGCAGCCAASCGMMTAYCACTTATACAAGCTCAACTTAAACAAGCTAAAAACMGAGCTSGCCTCCGCTCCTTTACGTGGCCAAAACGCAATTGCRCCGATTGCGATAGATTTCCCCAACTCAGATGGTTTGCTTGAACCWTACGTAGTATATGAGTCTCCTATACTYGAGCCGGGACTTGCGGCTAAGTTTCCRATGATCAAGACCTACGTGGCCCAGGGCATTGCCGACCCAACGGCCTATATGCGTTTTTCCGTTACGCAATTTGGCTTGCACACATTCACYTTATCRGGYAAGAGGAGTACCACGTATATCGATCCYTACACAGAAGACCGGGAGTACTATATTGTTTATGACCGSRATGCGGTTACSAARGATCCRACRGCGTTTCAATGTCTGATGGGAACGCCCACCACTCCAACATCGCTTAACAAGAGTATTTCCGGAGGACTCAAAACCGCTTCGGCCAATGATCAGATCTTTCGAACTTTCCGGCTGGCGCTTTCCTGTACTGCMGAATAYGGCAACTATTTCGCCAATACGGGAACGGAGCTCGCAGACATTCAGGCTGCRATGGCCATTACCATGAACCGCGTAAATGGTGTTTACGAAATTGATCTCGCTGTCACTATGCAACTTGTGACCAACAACGATCTCATTATATATTGGGGCAATACCRGYGCGGACCCATGGACCTCGGAATGGAACAATACCACCCAAACRGAAATTGACAAYCAGATYGGWAAYGCCAACTATGACATCGGACACAACTTCAATACGCAGGGAGGCGGCAATGCRGGATGTATCTCTTGCGTRTGTACCGCCGGCCAAAAGGGTAGCGSTTATACCGGCAGATCCAATCCBGTRGGTGACCCATTTGACATAGACTATGTYGCACACGARATGGGACACCAATTCGGCGGGTACCATACCATGAACACTTGTAGCCGCAGCGGTAGCGGACAAACCGAAGTGGAACCCGCCAGCGGAAGTTCCATCATGAGTTATGCGGGCATCTGTGGAACGAATGTGCAAATGAACAGCGATGCKCACTTTAATTATGTGAACATACGCGACATCACASAAAATATCCAGACAGGCAATAGCACCTGCGGCGCACAGACGACTTTGACCAATAATCCCCCCGTTGCCAATGCCGGGGCGAATTATACCATTCCCCAGGGAACCGCCTTTGTACTGGAAGGGTCAGCAACGGATGCCGATGGCCTGGGCTCGCTCTCCTATAACTGGTCACAAAATGATCCAACGGAAGCGCCAACCAATGGCTCTCCGCAAAGCACATGGTCCGTAGGTCCTTTATATAGAGCCAAAATGCCTTTAACYTCTCCCGACCGGTACATGCCTCAATTGAGTGATGTAATTGCGGGAAAYTTATCTCCGACCTGGGAAATGACRCCTACTGTCGGCAGAAGCATGGAGTTCTCCTTTGTGGTTCGCGACAACGATGTTGGCGGTCCGCAGGAACACGACGACTTAATGCAGGTCACCGTAATAGGAAGCGCCGGGCCATTTGAAGTAACCTCACAGGGTACAGCGGTCACATGGAATTCCGGTGCAACGGAGACAGTTACCTGGAACGTGKCCGGCACRAGYGGGGGCTCCGTCGCKACGCCAAATGTRGACATCTTYCTCTCCCTGGATGGAGGCTATACCTACCCCACYACAATTGCTTTGGGAATACCMAAYAATGGATCTGCSAATATAACSGTGCCCACGGCTTCTTCCACCACCACCGGACGGATCATGGTGCGGGGGGCAAACAATATATTCTTTGACATCAACGATGCGRATATCAATATYGTCGATTCAGAATTTGCGATGACTTTCTCMAGCYCTACMGTGAATGCCTGTCCTCCGGATACAGSGATCTTTRACTTYACCTACAATACTTTCCTGGGCTTCAGCGATACTGCGGTATTCTCCGCCGCGGGACAACCRGTRGGTACGGTGGTYGCATTYAACCCTRYATCAGCRGTCAATGATGGTACACCRGTGCAAATGAGCATCACWGGGATTACCGGKGCAATGGCAGGTTCCTATACCATTACGGTAACCGGTACYGCGCCATCCACTACAAAAACGCAGCTGGTTACCCTTAATGTATTGGATCCCAATCCGGGCKCAACCAYATTGGTTTCTCCAGCAGATGGCACTCCCGGCGCAGCTATTCCAACATCTTTCTCCTGGACCGYAGTTTCGGGAACCGGTATATTGTACAATATAGATATMGCAACTGATGTGGGATTTGCAACTATTGTGGATAGCGGACTCGCACTTGGCACGAATAGCTACACTTCGACCGTCCTGAACTCCAATACAASTTATTTTTGGAGAGTGAGTGTCTATAATTCCTGCGGAACKGCTCCRATATCTTCGACTTTCACCTTTACAACCAGCACTTGCGTGACGTACATGAGTTCAGATGTTCCCAAGAGYATATCGCCAACAGGCTCACCTACCATTACTTCAGATCTTGTCATTCCRCTCACYGATAATATCACCGATATCAATGTGGTAAATCTAACSGGCCCTCATACCTGGATCAATGACCTGGGCTTTACCCTGGCWAGYCCATTGGGAACGCAAGTGGTGCTYTTTAGCCAGATCTGCAATAACGAAAATGACTTTGACCTCGGACTGGATGATCAAGCYRCACCAGGCCCGCTGCCWTGCCCACCARTTGGTGGTGGTATTTACGTCCCACAGGACTCGCTTGCCTTATATATAGGAGAAATTCCCACGGGAACCTGGGTACTTACGGTTGATGATTTCGTGAACAACGATGGAGGCTCACTGGATACCTGGGGATTGAAAGTCTGTACCGCACCTCCTGTACCGTGCATTGATCCGGATTCGGTAACGGTAGCGGTATCAACAGATACCATATGCAATGGAGGATCTGTTGTGCTATCSATCKCYGGCAATTTGAACAGTGCTACGACATGGCGRTGTTATGAGAACAGCTGYGGTGGTRCATTGGTGGGATCMGGGACTTCAATTACCGTCTCACCGACCACAAGCACAACCTATTATATTCGGGGTGAAGGGGGATGCATTAGCACYGGAGTTTGTACCACGACAKACGTMATAGTCAATTCGGTATCTTCAATCAATTCCACTGCCGGTATTTGTGATGGGGCCAGCTATACTTTCCCAGATGGAAGTACTTCAACAGCCAGCACCACBCAAACCAGCACACTTACCGCTGTCAATGGATGCGACAGCRTTATAACAACTGCKYTAACCGTTAATCCCGTGTACAGTCTCACTGAAAACGCCAGTATTTGTGGTGGTGTTCCTTATACTTTYCCCGACGGTTTYACWTCHACATCGGCAACCKTGCATACCAGCTTTCTCGCGACGGCRGCTGGATGTGACAGCATTATTGTCACSACCCTGACTGAGGATTCTGCGTACACGACCGGTATAACAGCGTTAATTTGTCCRGGWAGCACTTACACTTTTCCBGATGGAAGCTCATCAACAATTGACACTACACAACTGAGCACCSTRYTGAGTATTGGCGGCTGTGATAGCCTGATCACCACAGTGCTCACCGTCGGCTCCGTGTATAACCTCAATGAAAACGTGTCGCTATGCAGTGGAGGCACCTATACTTTTCCCGATGGAGTTACGAGTACAACGGCGACCACGCATACGAGCAATTTAACCACCGTCGATGGTTGTGATAGCATCATCACCTCTGTATTGACAATGGATGCACCAATTACCGTTAGCGAAAGCGTGAATTCCTGCAGCGGGGTTACCTACGTATTTCCCGATGGAGGCATTTCAACGGTCTCTTTAACTCATACAAGCAATCTGACAACACCTGAAGGTTGCGACAGCATCATTACGACCATCCTCACCGTGGATGCACCGGTTAGCAACAATGTTAATGCAGCTATGTGCAGTGGAGACACCTATAYATTCCCRGACGGMAGTACSAGTACAACCGCCACAGTCAATGCGAGTTATTTTACAGACCCCAATGGCTGTGACAGCGTTGTTATTACCAGTCTAAGCATAGCCAATGCAACCGGTACGAGCGCGAATGCCAGCATGTGTGCCGGTGATACGTACGTGTTCCCGGATGGTTTTACTTCCAATGTAGCTACCATCCACACCAGCAACCTCATATCCAGCATTGGTTGTGACAGTATCGTTACYACAAATCTTACCATCGCAAMTGTGGATACTKCGGTGCAGTTATYRGGAAATACGCTGATTGCCGCATTGGCTGACAGTTATCAGTGGATYAGCTGTGAAGGRRATCTTGTAATTGGAGGAGAAACMTYCCARACYTATGAAGTTRTGGTSAATGGAGACTATAAGGTTGCCYTGRGYRTAGCYGGTTGTTTGGATACCTCRGMCTGTAAACCRGTAATTGTACTGGGGGTATTGGAAAATACAATTGCCMGCGAATTGTCAGTATTCCCTAATCCAGCAAGTGAGTCCATTGTGGTGGATGTRGGTAAGAYTTATAAAGAAGTGAAGATTCAAYTGATCGATCTTCGTGGCAAAGTATTGATAGAGGAGATCAARTACGATAAGAGGATATTGGAAATGGATCTTCGTSAAACAGCWCAGGGCATGTATCTCTTGAAGGTAGGTGTTGAAGAAAATGAAGCTATTATTAAACTGATTAAARAATAAGAGATATGAGTTTGAACTTTACSGTRTCAACTGAGATTCCTTCAACGGCYGAGGCCATTTAYRATGCCTGGCTGGACAGTGAAACCCACGCTGAAATGACGGCAGCTGACTCGGCYGTGGCCAGTCGGGARGTCGGTGCTGAGCACAGGGCACAYGGRACATACATTTGGGGTAAAAACCTGGAGTTGATACCAAATAAGAAGATTGTACAATCGTGGAGAACAGCGCAATTCAAGGAAGAGGARGAGGACTCMGTAATAGAAGTGACCTTTGAAGAGAACAAYGGCTCTACCCTGRTSACCCTYAAACACAGYGGTGTTCCRGATAGTGAAACCCATRTTGAGCAGGGTTGGATTGATTACTACTTCGAGCCTATGAAGGCGTATTTCAACAGKTCCAATTCCTAAGGAAATCACAAATTCTTCTTTAAAGSKGCACATGGACTTAACCAATGARGAACTTTCGTTGATTGAGAATGCCGATCTRTTATTGGCCAAGGTTGAGGTTCTGACAAAGGTCAACCTGYTGATGGWGGAGACCCGGGATTCCTTGCAGCAGMAAATGGGATCCACTGATTTTGTCTTTCCTTCTGATTTGAATCTCTCATCWGGTAAGATMTCCARGGGAGAATATTACAGACGYCTCCCCTAYTAYGTGCTTGACTACCCAGCTGTTTTCGGCAAAGWGGATATCMTGGCTTTCAGAAYTATGTTTTGGTGGGGAAACTTCTTCAGCGCAACCCTTCATTTACAGGGAGTATAYCTGGAGCRGCACAGGGATAATTTAGCAGCAAATATTGACAARCTACTGGATAAGGATATATATCTCGGKATTGGTGACACCCCATGGGAATATCACTATGARCCCGASAATTAYACAGAACTAAAGGCCGGRCAYATTGAGCATTTYAAGACTTGTGATTTCCTGAAATTGAGTCGAAAGATAAMRTTGTCAKCATGGGAATCTCTTCCSRTATTTTCCRGGGATACGCTGRAATTGCTTCTCTCCGCGCTATAAAAAAACCGGTCCGAYCACAATGCGATCAAACCGGTAAATTCTATATTGCAAGAACGATTCTTCTAGTYGGCAGACCCGGATAAAGAGATCGTCAACTCAATATCATCAGATACTACCATMTCTCCTCCTTTTTCAAAMGAGATTCCATACTTCTTCCGGTTAAAYGTCAAAGAACCRGTGACGGTTATGTTTCCATCACCCTCYWSAACARTAACACCGGTTATTACCTCTYCATAGGTATTTCCCTTTATAGTGAGATTACCCGTAACACTGKTMCCATTTGCTYTTGTTATGGTAAATGATCCGGTAGGATTTGATCCCACTCCAAGAAAGTCATCGGATTTCAAATGTCCGATTAAATCTTCCCTCGATGCCATAGCATAAAGTGCATCGTCGTCAGTGGTTGTAATTGCGGATGCATCCACAGTAAAATCTCCCCCGGTAACCRCACCGGCTTCGGTTGACACGGATCCTTTGGTAAGACCAATCACACCTTCGTGAGAATAGATGCCRACCATTGTACCYTTCCAGGCAACYGTTGAGTTGGCAACGTCAATTGTATAYGASCCWGYAGTTGCGTCAGTACTTGTTTCTTCAGCCACCGCATTGGTGACTTTTTCTTGTTCGGGATTTCCACAAGAAACCAACCCTACTGCGAACACTGCAGTAATCGATAAGGTTCTGATATTCATTTTATTACGTATTGATTATTAGAWAWAYATTTTAGCGTTTGCAAAGGTATCATATTATRGGAAYCGMRSRTTAKRCCARGCTRCTCAAACRGGTATAAAGTCAAATATTTGACAAAAAAGACAAGCTAAACGGGACGCATTCCTTTCCCGAAATGAATGAATTTTCAGATTCAAGTGACGAATACAATCTTACCTGATTTATATATCGCCCCTACGGGGCTTTTGTGCGCTTGTTGGCTATAGCCCCCGATTGTATCGGGGTTACTGATATTTCGCTCCTACGGAGCTTGTAAATCACGATTAGAACAGCTCCGTAGGAGCAACACGGGAAGCCCTTGCAAGCTACCTGATAAAAGAAGTAAAGCCTGGCAAGCCTATAACCGGGTGGGAGGTTACATATACCTGGCTTCTACGGAGCTTGTAAATCACAACCAGAACAGCTCCGTAGGAGCGCAACATTAATAACACGGGGTGAAGCCCCGTGCCAACACCCATAAAAAAACAGAGCCCCGTGGGGGCGAAATCTTAGGTTGGCCCAATCGTCCATGGCGTACGGCAATGACGAAAAGATGACCGAAAAACCACCTTTGATCTTTTGTATCAGTAGTAGAGACGTTGCATGCGGCTACGGTTGATCCTGAAAATGAGAAGTAGAGACGTTGATCTTTTGTATCGGTAGTAGAGACGTTGCATGCAACGTCTCTACTACTATCAATCCCAACGTCTCTACTACATAGGTGCTATAATGACGAAAGCATGGGTCAAATATTTGACAAAAAACAAGCTAAACGGGACGTTCTCCTGTTTCCAGCCTTCCCTTCAAAGAAAGATGGAAAAGACAAAAACGATAGTTAAGGTTAGGAGGAATGTTGATTAAATGGCCCCTTTTGCCAATACGGTCTTAGCCGATAGCTCTCCGCTGGATCCAATGATTCCACCCCCGGGATGGGTTCCRGATCCACATAACCAGAGATCTTTGATGGGTGTGGTWTAGTCTGCATAACCRGCAACAGGCCGCTGGAAGAGCAATTGCTCAAGCGATAACTCACCYTGAAATATATTACCCTCTGTMAGGCCCAGCTTCTGCTCGAGGTCCCAGGGTGACAATACCTGACGGTGCAGGATGATGTCTTTTAAATTGGGKATATATTCTGCCAATGTATCGATAACARCATCGCCAAAYGCCTCGCGGTGCTCCGGCCATTTATCGGCTCCYTCCTTAAGATRGTAGGGMGCATACTGTACGAAACAAGACATRACATGYTTRCCCGGYGGAGCCAGGCTGGGGTCCGTTAGAGAAGGTATTACCATATCAATAAAAGGACGCCTGGAAAACGCKCCRTATTTTGCGTCGTCATAGGCCTTCTCCAGGTAATCGATACTGGGAGCAATGGTAATGTCACCTGCCAAATGCGGTCCTTCTCCCGGCCTGCATTTGAAATTCGGCAAGGCATCCAGGGCCAGGTTCACTTTTCCGGAACTGCCTCTGTACTTATAGCGCTTCAGCCCTGTAACATAATCATCGGGTAGCWRTTCCTCTCCAACCATACCCATAAGCGTGCGATTCGGATCGGCGTTGGAAATGAGRATCTTCGCCTCCAGCTCATCACCGTTTTCCAGTACAACWCCTACCGCYCTTCCATTCTGYACTTTTATTTTGKCAACCGGTGCCTCTGTTCGGATCTCAGCCCCGAAGCTCTCAGCCGCYCGTGCACAGGCCATGCTTATTCCACCGGTTCCACCCTTTGAGAAACCCCAGGATCTAAAAGCCCCATCCAGTTCGCCCATATAATGATGAAGCAGAACATAAGCCGTTCCCGGTGACCGCACACCYTGAAAAGTTCCAATAATTCCACTTACCGACATGGGTGCCTTCATACGATCACTTTCAAACCACATATCCAGAAAATCCACRGCCGACATGGTGAGCAATTTTGTATTGAGGTGCATCATATCCGCTCCAAGATCCTTTACCGCTCCACCCAATCTCAACAGGTTGCYCAAYTCTYTGGGATGCATYGATGTTATATYCGGTGCRTTRTGATCAATNGATCTGCTTGGTGAATTTGGAAATGGCCGTCATGGCCTTGGCAAACTCCGGATAAACTTCAGCGTCCTTTTTGCTAAATACRGATACTTCCCTCCGGGTTAAAGCCGCATCTGACCAACGGGCCAGTCCCCTATCTCCGTTTAGAGAAGGCGTAAATGTGCAATCCATTGGAATAACTTCGTACCCATGTTTAGCCAGATCAAGYTCTCGTATGATGTGCGGACGAAAAAGGCTTACAACATATGAGGCAACTGAGAAAGTAAATCCTGGATAAATCTCTTCAGAAACCGCTGCACCGCCCAAAACGTGACGSCGCTCCAGCACCAATACCTTCTTGCCCGCTTTGGCGAGGTAACCGGCACAAACCAAACCGTTGTGTCCTCCCCCAATAATGATCGCGTCGTACTTTTTCATGAGACAGGCTCTACCGTGGGTTCAGATTTAACCTGCTTCTCCAATCCAGGATTAGATCGCTTCCGYTCYGGATTGAAGGCYTGGGTSGGYCCGACAATTGCCGATACCAGATGTCTTGCATGTTCAACTGTAACCTCAAACTGAATCTTTGTTCCGGGTACATCATATTTCTTTTGGATAGTGGCTATGGCAATATTCTTCTTTAGCGTAGGTGACCAGGTCCCGCTCGTGGCGTATCCAATCCATTTGTTGTGATCATTATTATCATAAAGAGGAATKGACGTTCTCCAGGCATGGCTATCTACCTCCGGCGGCAACCCGTATCTATTGAAAATCGCCTCCAGCTCMGGCCAGTTRATATCCAGGCCAACTGTTGCCCAAAGTGAACCTTCCTCCTTTTCCTTTACAAGCGCTGCCTGCCCGTTGAATGTGCTTCTTTCAAGATTGACCGTCCAGCCCAGGCCCAGTTCATAGGGCGTGCTCATCCTGKCCTCAATTAACATATGTGAGGCATTGAAATAATCTGCACCATTCAGAATGAGSCCAGCTTCGATTCTGGTAATATCCAGCGCATCGAGGCCGGCAGGTGTTATATTGTAGTTCTTCCCATGGGCCATCAGCGCATCCCAAAGCTTTAGCCCATGTGCATTCTCCGTCCAGATCTCATAACCCAAATCACCGGTAAAGCCCGTTCTGGAGACCCTAACCGGRATGCTGTCTAAATTTCCTTCAGTCACACCAAAAAACTTCAATGCATCCATATCAATATCWACACATTGTTTAAGGATATCCCGCGAGGTTGGTCCCTGCAATGCCAGCCCTCCAACAGTATCGGTGACATCCTCAATTACAGCATCGTAACCACGGGTAAACCGAGATAACCATAAGAAACTGGGATCTGCAGAAGTGACAAAAAACTCGTTCTCGGTAATATGCATAACCGTGCCATCGTCGATGACTTTGCCTTCATCATTGCACCAACAGAGATAAGCCACCCGGCCTACTTTGAGCTTATCAATATTCTTGACCATCACCCGGGATAAAAATGCAGAAGCTTCTTGTCCGGTCACTTTGTACTTGAACAATGGCGTAACATCTATTAGTCCAGCCGCATGTCGAAATGCAAAATATTCCGGAATATGGATCGTGTCAAAAGAGCAGACCGCATAATAACCAGACCAGTCCTTCCAATTCATGCTGGTACAGAGTGGAGCGGTGCGCTCAAAAAATGGAGAACCTATTGGCATTTCGAAATATTTACGGGAAGTAAATGTAGAATAATTAAGCTAGAAATGCACCGCATTTATCGGCAATGGCGAACGCAGGTTTTATACTGGTAAGTCGTGTCCCAAAACCCGCAACAACTCCTGGTCCAGGGCGTAGAGAATATCTTCCTGACCTGCATATGTTCCCCGTGTAAACCGCTGGGATTTAGTGCCTTGTTGCATCTGCTCGCAAACCGCCCAATCCTCCTTGTTGGTTAAATCCCAAAATTCAACCGCTGATTCAATTCTCGCTCGATTTTTGGGATCGGCAATTGCATCGGGATGGTACAGCCAATGACAGGTATTGGTGATTGCGGCATTTCCCTTTGGTATGATATGATGAAAGAGTACGAAATCAGGATGAGGCGTCAGCAACATATTGGGAAACACGGAATAGTAATGCACTCTGCGCAAATCCTCGCCGTSTACATCACACAGCGGCGGACCAGCDGGCTYACCATCCATGGTCATGCTTTTCACCCCCTCCACAAGTTCCATATATCCTCCGATTAYGGCTCCCTCATYACAATCATGATGGGCACTTTGAAAAGGTGTAAGCTTTGAAAGAAGSGGATGCACACCAGGGCAATGATAACACTCCTGGAAATTCTGAAATATCAATTTCCAATTGCATTCCAACTCATAATTRATGGTATGCGCWATGCGAAGTTCATCCAATCTCCAGTCCTGAAACTTATTGACCAGGGCACCCATTTGTTCCGCAAAGGGAATGGGATCTGTTGCCAGGTTTACAAAAATGAACCCGCCCCACTCATGCACCCCGACCCGGTGGAGATGGTGTGCCTCCAYGTCRAARGACTTGAGTGRAGTCATCATTGGTGATGCRATGAGTWTTCCATCCAGGTCGTATGTCCAGGCGTGGTAAGGGCATTGTATGCTCTTTGACTTAAAATGYCCCTTCTCCTCCACACACAACCTGGTTCCMCGRTGCCTGCAAACRTTGAAGTTTGCGGATATCCCRCCKGACTTATTCCGGGTCAGGATGATRCTTTCGTCACCCAACTCAAGGAGTTTATAATCCCCTACYRCGGGAATTTCCTCACCGCGMCCRGCCAGAAGCCACTTCGCATAGAAGATCTTCTCCAACTCCTCCCGGTAAATTTCCYTGGAATGGTAATACTTTCCAGGGAGGGTGCGCATGCCTTCCTTGAATGCGTAATCATCACCCCTCTTTTTATATACAGAATTCGACCCAACCATAAGACCCTCAATGTGTTGACAAGCAAATATAGGAAATTGGGACCGGTAGATAAATCGCATTGTCAGTAATCAAACGGGAGCGGTTTGCGCATCTAAAAATATTTGTTGTAAAAGTGATTTATTTGGAATGGTATTTTGGGTTGAAGGACGGAACCTGACAAGATGCCAAAATCTYCTAACATGCTGTTTATCAGCCAGTAAAACCAACCTGAATACCCGGCGATTTATTCAACCATTTTTTGATATTCCACGGTGAACTTRAATTATTGRCATTYAATCWGGCAATTCATSCMATTTWCCGTAACTTATCYYCGTATGSTTCGTATTATATTYYTAGTTCCTTCAYTTCCTGARTAATTAYTATAGTACGAAAGATTAATACCCCTTAGGGTTATCTYGACGTGAAAARAAWTTTGCMAGAAACCGCCCGAAATTTTCRCCRTRGAATTCTATGGGCTTTTCTYTSCATTTTYTTCGCCTTAGACGCATTATCMCAAACTACCCTKTATTCTGAYGATTTTGAAAGTGGAACCCAATGGTCTTAYACAACTGTTACTSCCAGYGATAATRCCTGGACRGTAACGAGTTCAGGGTGYCCTATTACSRSTTCATTTTCTTTGCAGGTTTATGATTCATTYGGCCCTACMTATTGYACATACTATAATSKTGACAACTGYGAAAAGTTAGCCTATAAAGTATTYTCATCAGCTGGATACCAGACGCTTCTCCTTGATTTCAAATGGAAATGYAMYGGTGAATCSGGATGGGATTATGGAGAGGTATCMTGGTCAACTGATGGRAGCACCTGGACRGAYYTRCCMACTAAGTATGTGTCTCAATCTACTGCACAAACGGTAACGGATTTAGYATTACCGGCCGGCATGGATAATGACGCAACRGTTTATATTGGTTTTAGATGGACCAAYGATGCCARTRCCGGAWSCGSMCCCGGSTTTGTAGTTGATGATGTTGTAATTACCGGAACTTCAATAAACAATGCTCCGGCAGCTCCTACCTTCTACGAAACAGGTGGAGCCTCGCAGCTCTGCTTTAACAACGCACATATTTTTGATGATACGCCTATGTTTCGTGCGTCTACAACCGATGCTGAGGCCGATGGGGTAGATTACCGGATTGAAATAGACAATAATGCTGATTTTAGCTCCATTACATGGACCCGGGACTTTACCAATGGAGGGGCACACTATGCATCCGGTGCAACYATAGACYTAACCTGTGCGACGTTGACGGGTATTACCAATGGTGCAACCTACTATTATCGCATTAAGGCCATAGACCCAACGGGGTCCAATACGTACGGAAGTTATAACTCCGGCACTTACAGTTTTACGTATAAGACATCTGGAGAARTCTCATGGCTACAGACCTCTGAAGGACAATTTGACGGGATTACCCTGGTAAATTGCAACACCCCTGGAGATAATGTAGGCGGCATTACKCCAACAGCTATCGCTCAGGAGCAGATAGGTGCYRGTAACGACGACKCATTTGACTATTCTGATGGWGGAAAYGTGCCCACTGCTATTAACTGCAGATTGGGGTATCGATCAGGTGCAGGATTTCTGGATTGCACTACWGGATTGAGATTTCAGACAGTCCCACTYCCGCAGGGTGCAACAATAACAACGGCTACCCTTTCCGTACGTGCTTACGATGCAGTTTCACCAACYATCAACACAAAGATCAGTGCTGATGATGTAGATAACTCGGTTGATTTTTCAGCSACGAAACCAAGTGGTAGAACAAAGACAACCAGCCAGGTAGATTGGGATGTTAGYACRGCCTGGTCAACGGGAACTTACTATAACAGTCCTGARATCAAAACRGTKRTTCAGGARATTGTGAACCGCRSCAGTTGGGCATCCAATAATAGCCTTTCCATAATAGTGGCAAATGAYGGAGGAACGGATAACAGAAACATGAGCACCTATAACGAAAAYACCGCATATGGAGCCCGGTTDAATGCCAGCTATGTCGTTCAAGGCACTGCAACATCCTCCATTGTTGATTATGCATCATTTGTTGGYGCAACCGCYTGGAATCAGGTTGTTTGGAACGAYRCTGAAACAGGAAGTGACATAAAGTATAAAATATTTTATGGTACCRCDCCTAYCATAGTTCCCGATGGHGCTTTAGCTGGRAACTCCGCRGGTTTTGATACCAGCCCGCTTGATATTTCCGGATTGAACACTGCCACTTACGATAAACTGACCATTGTGGGATATCTGAATTACACAACAGCCACGCCATCGTTAAACGATTGGGAAATTACCGTTTCGTTAGGAGATCAGGATTCTGATGCCGATGCACCTACCACGCAAGTGGCGGCAGGCACTATTCCCTCTACMGCTACCGGBGCTGGAACTGCAGTGGATGTATTTAAATTCAAAATAAAAGATTTGGCGACCGSRGATRCGAAGYTGACTAAAGTGACCAACATCCGAATTCAGCCBGGDGCYAGCAATACYGCWGACTGGACCGATCACRTTCAGGGTGTKACKTTRGATTATAACGGCGTKCCGGTAACAATCGGGGCTGCTACGATCACYGAYACWTACATTGATATCCCAATTACRTCKCCRRACCTTGATGTGGCAAATGGWGAAATCACCAAGGAAGCCACRATTGCYGTTTATCTCAACACCAGCAATATCGTTGACAATTTGATTTTTGACTGCAAGATAACKGCAGCCAGYCACGGYTGGAYCAATGGAAGCAATAGYTCYGCWTTYGCMRCRARCTTYGGAACKGACATCACCTCCAACYTMTTTACRATAACYGTTGCSGCSACAAAACTSGTGTTTGAGGCGAGCAAACCCCCTACCCTCGTACCTTTAAACCAAACCTTTGCTGTAACGGTTAAAGCGACTGATGCGAATGGAAATGCCGATGCCGATGAGGCTAGCTCCGTTACGCTGGCGCTGAATACCGGAGCGGGCATTCTGGCCTCCAATTCTAGCCTAACCCAAACACTATCTGGTGGCACTTATGCCTGGACRGATGTTTATTACAATACCGTTGAAGCTTGTTTTCAAATTGAAGCTCAATCCGGAACCCTGACTAACGTAATTTCGCCGTGCATACAATGTGTGGACAAACCCGCGGCGTTTTCTTTAAGTGCACCCCTRCTGACTGCGTCATGTCCCGGAAACGTGGCCGTGACCTGGGGAGCCTCATCGGGGTCGACATCCTATAATTTGTATTATTGCACGGGCACCAACTGCGACCCCACACTAAGCTCAACGTTCTTTACCGGTGTAACAAGTTCTTATACTTTTAATGCATCAGCGTATAAYAATGATACCATACGGTTCCAGGTAAAGGCTCTTAATTCCGCAGGTGAGACGTGGTCCACAAATGTTGGGGAACACTATGTCTGGTTAAGCAATGGAGGCTGGGGAGGTGGTACCAGTACTGATTGGAACAATGCAGCCAACTGGTGTGGTAGCGTGCCTACATGCTCGGATAGTGTGGTGATTCAAAGCAATGCTCCCAATCAACCTGTTTTAACTGCCACCGGTAATGTGGGTGATATAACAATTGGTGCCGGAGCGTCTTTGGGCCTGGGTACGTTCACCATGAACGTTTATGGGGACTTTACCAATGCCGGTACGGTCAATAGCGGTACAGGCACTGCTAAGTTTACTTCGACAGGTTGCGGAGCRGGATCCAGCTATAGTATGACRAACACCACYCAGTCAGTGGCTACCGGAGATGCTTATCATGACGATAACGGGAGCGCYRSCAATTACAGTTCSGCTGATTATACACARACTTTAACGCCTGCAACHGCDGGGAAAAAAGTAAGTATCACTTTTTCAGCATTTGATGTTGAATTCCATGCCACCTGCGGTTATGATTATCTGGAAATATAYGATGGTCCGAATGTAGCATCTCCATTATTGGGTACTTTTTGYGGYACCACCAATCCGGGGACATTTACTTCSACTGATGCGGGAGGAGCTTTGACCTTTAAGTTCTTCGCGGATGCCTCTACCGTAGGGCCTGGCTGGGTAGGCGCGATTACCCTATTGCCTTCAGCTGGACAAACCATAGATATTGGTACTTCGGCGTTGAACAATTTTACGGTGGAGGCTACCACGGTAACGGTGATCAACAACACCCTGGATGTGAATGGCAATCTTGCCATAACCAATGGAGGAACGCTAAATGGTGGCACTCAAACCATTGAAGTTGCAGGCACATGGAACAACACAGGAACTTTTAGCGCAGGCACCAGCACTGTTATTTTTGACGGAACAGGCACTTCGACGGTGACCAGGTTGTCTTCGGCATCTTCCACTGTTCTATCAGAAGGTTTTGAGTCTGGCACATCTGGATGGACGCTTGGAACGCTCTCGGGGAGTACCGACTGGAGAAGGCAAACAGGGGGAAATACTGGCTCTTATGACTGTGGCACCTATGATTTGGTAGGTGCTACGGCCCATGGATACTATAAGCCAGGCAACACGTCCAAGAACGGATATATTGACATGAGTCGAAGTATCGATCTCAGGGACTACTCCTCCGCCACCCTGGATTTTTATTGGAAATGTAGTGGGTCAGGTGCCTTTGGCTATTCAGGTATGGTYAAAATGAACGGTGTTGATATTATTACYTCCAACGSGGATGCACAGTTGTTTAGCCAATCTACCTTTACTGCTGAACCCCAGATTAGCCTCAATACCTATGCGAATTCCATTGCAACTCTATCCTTCCGTTTTAACCTGGTTTACCAAAGCAGTTCCGGGTCTAATCCGGGTTTTACAATTGATGATATATTGATTAAAGGAATAACCGATAAAGAAACATTTTATAATGTTCAGTTCAATAAAACAGGTGGTGGCAGGGTAGACTTAGCTTCTAAAATGGATGCAACCAACGATCTTACCATAGGTGCAGGAAGTATTCTGGATGCAAAAGGATTTCGGATTAGGAGTAAAGGTAACTTTACCAATAACGGAACCTTCACACATGGTAACGGGGAGGTGATTTTCAGCGGTACAACVGCGCAAATAATAAATGGTTCCTCCAATACTACCTTCTATAACTTTAGTAAAAGCTCAACGGTTGACCTAACCATCGGTGATGCCACTGTDGGTACAACCATAGAAGTARGCAATAAYCTTTCCTGGACCGATAATGATGATAAGATMATTATTGGCAAYGGTCAATCCACCAYCTTTAAAATWAATGATGACATCTAYATAAAAGGAGGRTGYACGCTGGAGACTAAAAATAATTGCACTGCYTTAATCAGTGGAAATTATACCAACTTCGGCACTTACACATAYAATCAGGGTAAAATTGAGTTTTATGGSGCTACMCCMAGCAATRTRTTRAGAGAGCCYGCCCTYTCAATTTTCTCAGAAGATTTTGAAAGTGGCACAACYGGKTGGACCCTGGGTTCAAGTGCCGGTAATTCAGGGTGGGTCAGATCAGAGGGCCTTGCSCATGCCAGTCAATATGATTGYGCCGTAAARGATATYAATATCATTGTTCCCTATGACTATTATTGGTCKGGAGGTGTCGATATAACCCTTACTTCTCCGGCCATTGACCTAACCGGTTATACCAGTGCAGAACTCAGCTTCTGGTGGAAGTGCGGTGGTGGAGATGCGGGACAGGATAAAGGACGCTTTTATATAAACGATGGTGTAGACAACCTGATTCTGGATAATATGTATGGCCAACCGGATTATATTGAAAGTAATCGGTATGATATCTCGGCATATCTGGGAAAAACCATTTATCTCAAGTACAGATTTACCGATGATGGTGTAGCTGGCAATTCCAATGCACCTGGATTGTGTATCGATGACATACTAATCACTACCAACTCGGTACAAACCGAAACCTTCTACGATCTCACTACCAATAAAACTGCAATAAATGACAGTGTCTTTCTTAGATGCCTTATAGATGTAAATAACGATATGAATATTACATCGGGCACCTTCAATACAGGGGGAAACAACACCATACCGGTGGGTGGTAACTGGGAGAGCAATGTTGCTTCAGGGTTTACGCATAATGACAACACCATAAAGTTTGATGGAAATGGAACGAGCAAGGCTCAACTGGTTGACATTGGTAACTCAGCATTTTATAATGTAGAAGTGGATAATACSGGTGGGAYAGTTTCTCTTGGRGACAATACTTTAGATGTGGATAACCAYTTAACGCTTACRAATGGAACCCTTGATGCGGGAGCGGCCAGTCCGCARGATATTGAAATTGACGGAAATTGGCTCAACAATGGTGGCACTTTTACACCGCGGCTGATGAAGGTCAGTTTCATAGGCCTTGCTGATCAGCAAGTAAAATCCAACAGCAATGCTTTCTATAATGCGGTAATCAACAAAAGCGGAGTATTGACGCTAACAGATAGCATGATATTGACTAATGACCTGACGTTAACGGCTGGGAATCTMGATGTAACRGCAAGCAACCGAAGCATTACYYTGGCAGGAGACTGGATTAACAAYGGCGGTACATTYACKTTCAGAACCGGTATTGTYAGATTTAACGGRACAGTWGCACARGCAGCAAATAAAGATGCWGCKGGCATTGTAAACCTTGCTGATTTCAAGTTTTATGATATTGTTATTGATGGGAGCGATGTRATCTTCTATTACGAYTCACATACCTATAAACTYATYACRCACGAYATWCTYATYAAAGYAGGAAAATCACTAAAAGCGGATGACGAGTAATCCGCAAAAGAATGAYNAGWWWSNNNNAAAAAGGAAACAGTGAAATTGATTGRCAACATARAATCCAGTTTAAAGCAACCGCTTAAGTACGGCCTGCTGCTAATGGTTGGCCTTATGCTATCAGCTTCCCTTTTGGCRCAAAAGAGYAAGGTGAAACCGTTGKCCAGTACYRMSGAKCAARCYCCCARRARTGYCYATGARCTMTTTGATCCTCARGAYGARCTSRTTCATAAGAGGGACCGAACATCGGTACACTAYAGRAATAAAAAAGGAACAAATACGGCTATCGTTACATCAGGWTCTTCSCTTAACTACCGTGAGAACAATCARTGGATACCYGTTGAAAATAAAATCCTTGCCAACACCAGCAATGGCAACARGGATTATAGCCTTGCCAGCACAAAAAACAGGTTTAAATCCTTCTATGCGGCAAAAAGTGATAAAGGWGTAAAGGTGGAATTTAAGGAGGGAACTGTTGTGGAATGGAAGAATCCGCAAATGGCATGGTTGGATATCAATGGAACCGTTATTGGGAATCTGGTTAAAGGGAATACTGTATCAGGAGTCGTCGAGAATAATGCCATAACGTATCACTCAGTTTTTAATGGTATTGATGTAAAACTCACCCAGGAAAATGACGGCCGGAAGCTGGANWWTNATCATTAACAATAAAGCGGCACTTGCCACCAGACCGGTAAATGCAAAATCACTGGTGTTCTATGAGAATATTGCAATCCCTTCTGATTGGAAAGTGGAACTAAAAGAACAAAGAGGTAGAATCACGCAAAGCACGGGCTTGAAAAACGTATTGCTGCTGGATGCGAGTGGCACGGAAATAATTCGATATACCGAACCCATCTACTACGAACTCAACCCAGGCTCAAACCCAAATCCCAGTACTGATGTTTACAGCAAAGGGGCCATAGACGGTAGCTATATTGCTGAAATCAAGAATCAATCTCTGTTTCTAGGCCTGGACGTTCCTCTTCAGTGGCTTTTGGATTCATCAAGGAYRTTCCCWGTTGTTATTGACCCATCCGGGATCTATTATCCMWCSAATACRGCATGGTGGACAGGTTCAGTCTATCGCAASGATGACTCTCCCAATTCRAAAACAAGCTAYAGTGACTGGGTGGATATTGGCTGGTTTGACAGGAGCTGGCCTTCTTCGAAYGAKMGRTCRCAYGCRTGGAGYAAGTTCGATATAACCTCAATTCCGGATGCAGCGGAAATAACCAATGTGAAGGTCAGATTATATGCCTATTCTTCTAAATCAGGCGGGGGTAACATGACTTCCTATTTTGCCCACTATGCCGATGGAGCTCAGGATCCTGTGACCAGAACAACWGCACAGCGCTATACTGATATCCTTGGAGCTACYTCYGTTTATGGARMATAYACSTTTAGTGCCGGTAGCCCTACCTACTAYACCCTCGACATGYTAGCTGCACCAAAGGCCGATATTGAGAGCMRRCTTGTAGCAAACGAATACACGCTGGCTTTTGAATCCAAGAATACCGGTACCGGTGGTGGATTCGGAGATGACAGTTACTATTACTATTTCAGGGGGCATAGCTCGGCCGACAAACCCCGCCTGGAGATAGACTATTGTGATTACAGTCCAACAGCTGCTGCAGGTGCGGATCAGGAGGTTTGTGCAGTAACCGCAACCATGGCCGCTACTGCCCCAAGTGGACTTGAAACGGGTGCCTGGACATTGGTAAGCGGGGCGGGAATTATCACCACCGCATCTAGTAATGTTTCTGGTCTTACGGCTTTGGGGGCTGGTGCCAATACTTTTAGGTGGACAATAACGGTGACAGACGGAGGATGTACCGCTTCTGATGACGTTGTAATAACCAACAGTACTGCCAGCACAGCGGCGGCTGGAACTGACCAGACAGTTTGTGCTGGTACTGCTACTTTGGGTGGAAATAATCCTACGAACGGAAATGGTGTCTGGACGGTTGTAAGTGGAACCGGTACCTTTGCAGACAACACACTCTACAATACCTCAGTTTCGAACCTTACCGGTAGCACTGCTGGAACTGCCAACCAGTTCCAATGGACCATCTCCAATGGCACATCGGATATGTGCACATCCTCTGATAATGTGATTGTAACTTATGCCTTCCCTCCAACTTCCAATGCCGGAGTTGATCAATCGGGTTGCTTCGGTGGAACGACCGTAACTATGGCGGCAAACGACCCTGCTCCTGGAACAGGTGCCTGGACCGTCGTGGGCGGGTCCGGTACTTTTACCAGTGCTACTCTATTCAACACCACGGTTTCTARCGTTGGTGCCGGAGTCAATACCTATAGRTGGACGGTGACCCACCAAAACGGAGTTTGYACCAGTGTTGAYAATGTTGTTATAACMAAYAATTCGGGAACKACAGCCAATGCSGGGCCTGATCAAAACATAAGCGCCAGCAGCACKACACTTGCWGGAAACAATCCTACGGTTGGAGTCGGCGTATGGACATTTATTACCACTGATGGATTCGCAGTAATCACAACACCTGGAAATTACAATACCACTGTTACGAGCATTACATCCGACTTCTTGTATACATTGCGATGGACCATAACAAGTGGGGCCTGCACTGCCACCTGGGACGAAATGAACATTTATTGGGATCCTGGATTGTTGGGTTTGATCATTGARGGCGACTTGACAAATGAGGGCACCTTTATTCAAACCAATGATCCCAACTACTTCTTTATGACGGGAACCGGCCCGAATAAGATTCTGGGAACCAATGCTGGAAACACCTATACGGATACAAAAGTTAAGATAAGCGGAAATATTGAATTCGATGGGGCCATCAATAATGGCAAATTCACAAAGACCAAGGTGCAACCTACTTTCACATTTGCTGTCAACAGCGGAAGGACATACAAGAATGACTTTTTCCAAAATGATGCAGTTACCACCCTTCAGGCTACATCGAGATTTGAAAATTCAGGTACGTGGCTCAACAATTTAACGGTTACAGCAAATGCGTCTTCAACAGTTGCATTYAATGGAAGTGCAGCCCAGAATGTCACTTCMGGTGGATCTACCTATGGAAATGTTGARRTTWRGAATAGCRTTGTGCCAGCRGCTGCAGCYGGAGTGATTCAGCTRGATAATATGACKGTAAGTAACCAACTAAAGTTYACTGATGGYACCCTGATAACCAACGGACAAGTTTTACTGGTATCAAGTACAATTGGAAATAAAGTTATTGCGGACGCCGGGAATACCAATTACACCAACAGTTGGGTRWATGGAACACTTACCAGAAACMTGGCCACCAATACAAATGTTTWTGATTTTCCKGTGGGATCAGYMACCAWGGGTTATGTTGCACAACTGACYAACAACAGCTTAACCGGGACCACCCAAATTAATGCAACTTTTGAACCCGGGGCGCCAACCAATCCGGATTTGGGCCTCAGTTCACTCTCAGAAGGAGGAACAACACATGATCTCCTCACTACCGGTGGCACATGGGATTTAAGCCCCAATATTCAACCGACAGGAGGTACAACCTACGACCTGGATCTGTACTTTAATGATTTTACCGGTTTGTCCGACAACATGTTCGGAGTTGTGAGCAGGGCCAACCATGGCATTGCCTGGACCTTAATAGGTGACCTTGTAAGTACAACCGTTGCTCAAGGATACGCAAGAAGAATAAATTGTGATTCCTTTTCAAAAAAGGGAATCAGTAAAACAACAGCTGTTTTACCGATTGTCCTACTCTACTTCGGCGCAATATTAAATGGTGACAATGTTGATCTTGATTGGGTTACTGCCTCAGAAACCAACAACGACTATTTCACGGTAGAAAAAAGCCGTGATGCAATAGATTTTGAGTTTGTTCTTAACGTACCTGGAGCGGGTACCAGCAATCAAACCCTGTACTATTCAGATATTGACCTGGAACCTTATGGTGGGTTGTCTTATTACCGTCTCAAGCAAACTGACTATGATGGATCCTTCCAATATTCAGAATTAGTCGCGGTTATTGTTCCAGAGGGACAGGGTGAGGATGTGTTGTTCTCCGTACAACCCAATCCTGCTTCAGAAGTTGTAAAGGTGGCTTTTGGAGCTAAAGCAGTGGGATTGGATTCTGAGTCTATGGGTAAAATTTACATCTTCGACTCCAAGGCTAAATTGATCTACGAAAAAGAGTTTAGTGGTAGCTATGCCAGGGTCGGGGTTAATTTAACTGACTTTAGCGCGGGCATTTATTTTGTCACGCTCATTGCCAATGACAAGCTCTACAAGTCCAGGTTCGTGAAGGAATAGCTGAAGAACGGGAATCTGCGAATCCCTCAATAGGTTTATACACTATGCCAGATGCGCTGGTGGATCCGGTTTTACGCTCCGGAGATATTAAATAAATAGGTGCATTTACTTGGCTGGAGAGAAGAACAACCACATGGCCACACCGGTTAGTGCAACGCCAACGCCTTTAACGACATTGTCAACCATCTTACTTTCACTCGCTTCCCCGGGTTCTTTAGCGGGCTTTTCTTCTTTGACTTTTTCTTCCTTTACTTTCTCCTCCTTGACCTTCTCTTCCTTTACTTTTTTCTCTTTAGGCGCTTTCTCCTCCTTGACCTTCTCTTCCTTTACTTTTTTCTCTTTAGGTGCTTTCTCCTCCTTGACCTTCTCTTCCTTTACTTTTTTCTCTTTAGGCGCTTTTTCCTTCTTGTTTTCATCTTCGGTCACTGATTCAGTTGCAACCGGAGTTTCAGGTGCTGCCACCGGCTCTACTTCCACTGGCACTACCTCAGCAGGCTCAACAACCATCGGTTCCGCAACCACAGGTGCAACAGGTGGTGGTTCTTCAGCCACAGGTGCAACAGGTGGTTCTTCAGGCACAGGTTGCGCATCGCTATTACTTGGCGGTTCTTCCGCAACAGGTTCTACAATTGGCTCCGCAACCGGCTCACCCTCAGCAGGCGCCACAGGTGCAGCGATAACTGGCGTTTCCGGGGCTACACCAGAACTATCCTGGCCAATTGAAAGACCTAAAGTTCCCAACATAATCAAACAGACTGCGAATATTCTCTTCATGGTTTATCTTGAAATGTTTGGTGATGGTGAAATTTGGATAAAACTAGGCTACAAACATAGTAAAATAGATGACTTGCCGGATAATATCTMWRKAGAAAAACYWTAACYTRGAWTMARRCAMWMWTWTGAAGWCWMWMMYWAYCATATTAYTWSTKYTRTYKKYMWCWMYVRYKASYTACKCYCAAARGCCAGCTGAYAGCGCCAAATATAAACCTTGGGTCTTCACGGAAATGAAGATTGATGCGGATACGGTATTGCATTTTTCAACAGAGAATGAACCTGATACTCCAATGATTTKCGTGGAGCGTTTTAAATGGAACAAATGGTTAATTGTRGATTCAGTACAAGGTATGGGTAAAGCAAAAAACGMTTATGAAGTAAAAGTRCAGGTYCYCAGGGGRTGCTACTCTTTCAGAGTGAGAGGAGGATATCGTCCACATTATTGGTATAGCCCTTCTGCAAAAATCTGTAGCAAAGGCTATGTGCCAATCACTTTTCGCCCCAGGAAAGTAAAAGACAGCATCTGGTTCAGTGAACCTACTAAGTATGAAATCTATGATGCCAACGGCAATGTAGTACACAAAGGTGAAGGGAAAGGCGTTAAAGTTAGAGAACTAAAAAAGGGCATATATTACATCAATTTCTATGTAGAAATGGGCAAGTTTTTGAAAAAATAGCATGAAACTGATCTTACCAACCGCCACAATGGAGGAAGCATATTCCGTGATGATTCAGGATTGGAAATCAACAGGTGAGCAATTGGTACCGTTTGTTTTGCGTTATGATTATGATGACTTCCCAGCATTGATAAAGCAATTGGAGAATGAGGCTAAGGGAATTGGTTTTAAACATGCGCACGTGATGGTCCCCCACTCTACCTATTGGTTGGTAGATGAGGAAAACAACATTCTTGGYGTTTCCAATCTACGACATGAGCTGAACGATAATCTGCGAAAGGTCGGAGGGCATATCGGATAYGGTATTACTCCTTCCCAAAGRAGGAAGGGATACGCTACGCTCATCCTGAAATTGTCTCTTTTAGAGGCTGAAAAAAAGGGAATTGGCGATGTATTGGTAACTTGTCATAAAGACAATGTCGGATCTGCGAAATCGATAACAAACAACGGTGGTATATTAGAAGCAGAATTTGAACTTGAAGGCAGGGCGATGCAGAATTATTGGATTAGGATTGGTTGATTGGTTGATTTGAAGATGTGTTAATGAGTTGATTTGAAAATGGGTTAATGAGTTGATTTGAAGATTGGTTGATGGTGTTTTGATTTGAAGATGTGTTAATGAACTAATTTGAAAATTGGTTGATTGGGTGGTTGATTTGAAGATGTGTTAATGAACTAATTTGAAAATTGGTGCTTGGTTTTTGATCCTTGGTCCTTGATTTTTGGTCCTTGGTTGTTGGTATTATGAAGATTGAGCTGGAAACATACAACCCTGCGTGGCGGGAAACCTTTATTCTGGAAAGCCAGGCCATTATGCAAGTATTGGCCCAGGCAAGACCTGTAGTGGAGCATATCGGAAGTACTGCAGTAGTGGGCTTATCAGCAAAACCAGTTATTGACATTATGATTGGCCTTCCTGACTTCAGTATTGCCGGTGATCTTATTCCCGCTATGGAAGGATTGGGATACAAATATATCGCCGAGTACGAGGACGTGATCCCCAATCGCAAGTTCTTTTCTAAGTCCAGCGCAGGAAGACGATCTCATCACCTGCATATGGTAGAACTCAATGAAGACTACTGGGACCGGCATATGTTCTTCAGAAATCACCTGAGAAACAATGAAAATGCAAAATYTGCCTATCARGATCTGAAAATGCGGTTGGCCAAATTAGACTGGGAAGACAGGAACCAATACGSMATGGCRAAATCAGCWTTTATCCGGGCSATTGAAGAGAAACACTTCTGATTTGGCGTTTAGAGGAGGAAGYGTCACCTTCAAGAAATAACCACCTCACTTTGCTTTTGGGCGCTTAAATCCTATGAGCATTTGCCCCGAGAATCCCGTTGGATATTTCTCAACTTCCTCAAAGCCCAGATTTTCATCTTTTCCGTCGTTGGGTATATGTGCAGTTTTGAAAATATAATCCCATATGCTGAGCGATATTCCGTAATTGATACCATGCTTCGATTCTTCCGGCCACTTATCAGTATGCACGTGATGCCAGATATGCATTTGGGGATTGTTTAATAGATATTTCAGGGGCCCCAGGGGTATATTGAGGTTTGAATGGTTAAAATGGCCGATAGCCAGCGCTAAAATATGAACGATAAAGAAGTCATCTATTCCGAATCCTATCATTGCAAGAGGAATGTATTCAATGCTCCTGTAYACGATGTTCTCCATCCAATGATAGCGCAGGTGGGCTGCAAATCCCATTTCCAGGACAGAATGATGAACTTTATGAAACTGCCAAAGAACCGGCACCCTGTGAAGCAGGCGATGCACATTAAACTGAATAAAGTCCCTTACAATRAACAATGTGAYCAAYTGCAGCCASGCAGGCCAGGAATCTACTTCCACCGCCACCAGATTATTAATTCCAACACTGTTGAGTAACCCAGTGAAGAACTCGACAAACACATCAGACAGGGCATTGTAAATTATGAGTGAGAAAAGAAAGAAATTGAAGAACATATAAAATGCATCCAACCAAAAATCCYTGCGAATAATRSSCTGCTYCTTTCTCCAYGGAATRAYRATCTCCARYAYCCARAAYRCCAAMGAAAYAGCWATYAACCARTAAAARTARTTRTGCCARCYRGGATKAAGAATTTCCTCCYTCAGGTAATTCCAATACCCTGAATAAGCGTCGCGGATTATTTCTGGATACATTTGTTGAATGAAACTAGATTACACCCTCTGAAAATAAAAAACATCAAATTGTCTCTATGCCGAAAACGGTAAAATTATATGTTTTATTGGCAGYATGCGCSGCTATCTACATCGYCATGGGGTACYRTGTGGAGAGAACGGATTTCACYTGGTTAATYTCACTTCTYTTCTCAGCCTTCCTGGTAAGTGGCCTCCTGTTTCGATACTTTGATGATCAGTACAAACTRATTGCATTTGTATCCATCCTGTTTAGGGGCTYGCTCCTRTTTTCYATTCCGGCGCTTAGTGATGACTTTTATCGATTCTTTTGGGACGGCACCTTGTACGCCAACGGGCTTAATCCTTAYTTAATCCATCCYGGCGAGTATATCAGGGGAGAAGTAYTGGTGGAACATATCACACCCTCGTTATTTGAAAAGCTAAATTCCCCWAATTACTTCACCGTATACCCGCCGGTTTGYCAATATCTGTTTGCATTGGCCAGCGTGATCGGCCGGAATATATCCGAAAGCGTACTGGTCATGAAAGGCTTTATYCTTCTTGCAGAGATCGGGAGCATCTTCCTGATCATAAAGTTGCTCAGGTTATTCAAAATGCAACAGAAGAATGTTCTCATTTACGCRCTCAATCCAYTGGTTATTATGGAACTCTCGGGGAATTTGCATTTTGAAGCGGTGATGATCTTCTTTTTCTTGCTCGCSGTTTACTTTCTTAAAACCAGGCAAATTGCCCTCTCYGCCACAACTTTATCTATGGCCGTTGCGGTTAAGTTGCTKCCATTGATRTTCCTGCCATTTCTCCTCCGWCGRCTGAAGTTTCAACAGATCRTTACCTACTCAATGGTAATCGCAATYGTTTTRGGRATGYTGTTTTATCCTTTTATCAGTCAGCCCATGCTGGACAATCTATGGTCRAGYATTAACCTRTATTTTCAAACTTTTGAATTCAATGCAAGTATTTACTAYYTGGTGCGWTCSGTTGGGTTTTACATCACAGGTTACAACGTTATCGCGATTATTGGTCCGGCACTCAGCGGAATAACGTTGCTCGTGGTACTTTACCTGGCGATGCGTAAAAACGCCGTAAAGGGCAGTGAGCTCTTTGTTTCAATGTTATTGGCGGTGACCGTCTATTTTCTGCTCTCCACTACAGTTCACCCCTGGTATATAACTACGCTSGTAGCCYTATCWGTCTTTACCAAATACAGATATGCGCTCCTTTGGTCGTTTCTCGTCTTGCTTTCGTACGCCTCGTATGGATCAKCTGKATTTTCRGAGAACTTTTATTTGCTCTGGGTAGAGTACTTATTGSTYGYTGGAATTATACTGTACGAGCTTTTCAGAAAGCCACTTCCCGTATCCACTCAGCAACAACCRCCACCATCGTAAAAGTASGTGGACTCAGAGATGTAAATATCCTGATCAGGCAATGCCGATAGCGCTGCGGCAGTCTTGTCACAAATGGCCATCGGTTGATTTTGCATCAATACATGCCCCTTATGATCATCTAAAGACTCACCTTCACCATGATAAATTGCCGTTTTCCCGGTAAAGACACAKGGGCCGTCATCYGGCATTGGGTCTTTTATCGCACATACCTCAACACTCTCKATCATCAACACTTCATCCGTGTCATAATGTTTCGGATCAAGAATTCGGTATGGCCTCCTGGCCCTGATTTCAACCGTCCCAAACCCAACATTTGTGATCATATCGATATACTCCTGCAAGGGAATGGCCCCACTTAGGCAAAGTGCCCGCAACTTCTCATCCTCTCTGAGGTTCTCAGGCATTTCCTGTTGACATATGGGATCAGACAGAACCAGGCGTCCATAGGGTTTCAATACTCTGTACATTTCCTTCAGCGCCACATCCAGGTCTGACTGGGTAAAAATATTGAACAGACAATTTTGGGCCGCCACATCCACGGATTCATCCTCCAGAGGAAGGGCAAGTGCATCCCCCTTGATTAGCTTCACATATTCAGATTTAAACCATGGATTGTGTACCTCAGCCTCTTTCAGATTTGACCGACTTGCTTCGAGCATTTCATTCACCGGATCGATGCCGATCACCGCGTTTTTTCCGCGACTGAAGTAGGAAAACTGAAGGAGTTCCATTCCTCCCCCTACTCCAACGTATAGAATCGTCGGTTCATTTACCAGGTCCCGGGGATGTACAGTGCTTCCACATCCATAGTTCATCTCCAGCATTCTGCCGGGGAYTTCAAGATCGGGCAATTGCCATACCGGAGTGGTTGTGCAGCACAGTCCYTCCTGCGGYACYAGCGCCGCTTCTTTATAAATGTCTTTGGTAGTTTCCAGGTAAGCCATAGATATTCATTATTATACYCCCACYATTTTYGATTCVAGCGGRGAATGTGAATTGCCTCTKATYGATTTGGACTGAATGATYGTTGAAAAAAAGACATATCCAAATCCAACAGACAACATTATRTGAAARGGYATTAAGCCATAATCTCCAAAATGGATYCCAAGATATATCCCCATAATGAAATACAGCATTAAGAGYCCCTCAAAGATCGTTAAGACGCTTATTTTAGAGGCCAAATAGTTGTTCCCATTCCAGTCGTCTGATTTATTGACGAGATTCATTTTAGGCGTTCTGATAAACGGCGATTTGATTCCCAGGTATCCYTCTACAACTGCAATGCTATTGTGCARTGACAAACCCATAGACACGGCWAGAAAYAGSGGRAAAGTAATGAGAAAATCAAACGTGGATTTTAYTGTYCCWGGCAGTCTTTTAAAGAATGAAACAGCATAAAACCAAGCCAAAATAACGAAGCTTGTCATGAACACTGATCCCAGTTTAAACAACCAATCTAAATCCGGAGTTATGGTTTTGATAAACAAAAGCGGTATGCTAATKATRGCCGAGAGGGCAATACAAACAAACAGAAAACTATTCATCAAATGAAATACCGAATGRACCTTTGTCGAAAGGCTRATTTCATCTGACACCAATACCTTTTTCAAGTTCTTYCTGGCGCATTCGGCAGCTCCTTTRGTCCAACGGAACTGTTGTGTYTTTAAKGCATCAATCAGAGCGGGAAGTTCCGCCGGAGAMCCCACGTTTTCMAGRTAGCTGAACTTCCATCCCCTCAGCTGTGCACGATAACTCAAATCCAGATCCTCAGTTAATGTGTCAGCTGACCAACCACCGGCATCCTCAATGCACTTCTTTCTCCATACTCCCGCYGTRCCGTTGAARTTGATAAAATGTCCCCCWGCRTTTCTACCWGTTTGYTCGATAGAAAAGTGTGCATCCAGGCCAAATGCCTGMAGRCGTGTGAGCCAGGAATATTCCCTGTTCAAATGCTCCCACCTGGTTTGAACAACGCCTATGCGCTCATCTTCAAAATGGGGAATTGTCATTTGCAGAAACTCTGGATTTGGAAGAAAATCCGAATCGAAAATTACTATAAACTCTCCCTTGGCTATTTTAAGCCCTTCATCCAGGGCACCAGCTTTGTATCCAACCCTATTAGATCTATAAATATGGGATATCAGGACTCCATTTTGAGACAGTTCATTGACCTTTGATCTTGCAATGTCAACAGTCTCATCAGTAGAATCATCCAGCACCTGGATCTCCAGCCTGCTCTTGGGATAGTCAAGAGCAGCTATAGAATCGATCAATCTCTCTACAACGTATTTTTCATTGTAAACCGGCAGTTGCACAGTTATAAAAGGAAATTCAGTGAGCACCTTGGTCTCTGGTTCCTCCGTCTTCGCCTTATTTCGATGAAACCGCAAATAGTTCATCACCAGTGAGGCCTGTACAAAACTGTATACCAATATGAACGTCAATAAGGAGGCATAAAAGGCGATTAAAATAAGTAYTGCGATATTCATAATTCCTATAAATACTTGCCAATAGTTGTCAATATCTTATAACCAGCCCCGATAGTTCCCCTTACCGTGCCGGCTATTTTTGATTTTCCAATTCTCTTTCGATAGGTGACAGGGATCTCCTTAAACGCAAAGTTTTGTTTGGCTGCCTTGACTTGCATTTCCACCGTCCATCCATAGGTTGTGTCAACCATCCCCAAAGCTAAGAGCTTATCGTATTTAATGGCGCGGAAAGGTCCCAAATCAGAATAAGTTACTCCATAGAGCCAACGAATTAATGTGGTAGCCAACCAATTGCMRRRMWSWTSYKGWGSRMSCWYCGRTYYYGGCTCYCTTTCCCCTWWKGCCCTTGACCCAATTACCATGTCCATATCCTCATCCAATATTGGCCGAATTAAATCKCGCATTTCATCTGGATARTCAGAATAGTCACCATCCAGRAAAACCACTATATCCGGRGTATCATTACCRGTKCGCAAGTGGTCRATGCCCTTGAGACATGCCTGRCCATATCCTCTTCTYTCCTCAAACAATACGGTAGCACCGTGTTTKTGAGCCTCCTCACCGGTATTATCCTGAGAGCCATTATCAACCACTATTACCTSCTCCACCAAACTCCAGGGAATATCTTTAAGAACCTTTCCTATAGATTTCTCTTCGTTAACGGCCGGTATTATTACTGCAACMCTAGCCGCCATTARAAATTTCAGTTTCCAATTCCAAGTTCTTCTTGYTGTGCCGGCACWATRTATTCACCAAARTACCAGGATGAYARACTYTCCAATGATAAGAAAAGTCCRACCCCAACAATMACRATCATGGTTGAYAGYAAYAYCARATTYTTTYTCTTTCTCYYGGGATCAATTGAACATTGGTCCTGRCGCCTCTTRTACATAACCACTCCAATTACGCCGATTACRGCAGCCGCRCCCCTCAATAGCCATGCTCCGGTCGCAGCGGAACCATCCGYTGCATAAAAGAAATCCGCGAATGAAATGGCRTAAACACCTCCCATCAGGCCTRCCATAAAAAGYACAGCYGGAGCCACACARCAYAAMATYCCCGCCAATCCAGCCGAAGCTGCAAATTTCAACCCCCACTTAACCAAATTAGGTTCCTCAGTCTTTGTTTGTTGTTCCATAGAATTAATTTTTCTTMTACCTAAATTTACAAAAATATCCCTTTWAAATATGTCACTTCAAGGACATTAGATACTAATGAATAYRATCTGCTATTCATAAATYTCCACGCTTGGGTAAAATGCTCCCCAGGCAAACCAATAYCCTATAAAGGATGGTGGAAATCCMAGGTAYTCACCGGTCCTGGGGCCTGAAACAGCTTTACCCATKACATCCCACCTGCTACCCCCKGCATCCTTCATTACAATTGGAAGACTATCCTGTACTGGCTCAAAGGTCAATATTGTCCCGTCGGCAGCCTKTCTYTTCATGATCATTATGTAGTTGTCGTCCTTACTTCCYACACAAACCAAGGGCGTTCCATTCATCACATCATTTATTACATTGGTACTATCMGTRAATGAACYAAACCGATATACTCTGGCGTTYCCAGACAATATCACCCCMGCWACCCTTTCCTTTTTYGGCAAGCGTGGATCATCATTGGTGACAGAAAAYAAMAGGCTAYYACTKGTTTTGTAATTGCCGTAAGGATAGGACCCATAGTTTCTGTTATGTCCGGTRTTSTCYGAAACCACCTTTGTTTCAGGATACATGGTTTTCCAGGTCTTCCATGTGGTTTCAAGAGACTTGTWTACATGGACCGCCTTGCCYGATTTAYYYCCATTAACRGAYTTGAGCAACATTTGCGACCAATTGCTKTCACTACCGCGGTCATAGGGGATAATATTGGAATTGTACAATAGYCCYGATACRCCGAAYGTRGTGGTAGCMCCATCAATRTACCTRTTCCAKGACATTCCAGTACCKGTMAGMGGGCAGTATATTATGCTGTATTTTGCCRKTCCGATTCCGTCATTGATGATCTCRTGCCAGTCHAGTATRTCGTGAGGATAGGCGCGAACATCATTTCCGATTTTYACTCCTATTACAAGATCGTTGTCACCTAAATATGAAATACTGGAAGCAGATACCATTTKCGGACTGTCCACTGAGGGGATGCCATCCTTACCGGGACCTCCATCCTTGATTTCATCTTTGGRTATTAACCAATCCTCCTTGAGTTCCTTRTTTTTYTTGCAGGCCATCAGARCCAATGATRYCAGGAGGATCAARSACATTTGCCYAATAACCGTCCCAAAYTTCCATTTATATCTTCTCATGATTTTTTRTGTTTTTATTATTTTCCCTTTGCATAGTGTATGAAATGCCAGCCCCRAACACAAAACCCGCCGGATAGTTTTTACCGGAAATTGCGTATTTGAGTRTTAAGTCACAGGCCCAASSYGGATTGAYTTCCCAGTACAGTCCCGGCTCGAGGTATAATATCTTTCTCTCTGAATCTATAAGTTGCAATTCAGAATCTGCAAAAGCTGCGGTGAATTCTTTTCCAAAAAACCCATCTAYAGCCAACTTGAACCAGAGGCCGCCAATGGCGTTATAGCCTGACTCTCCACGGATATGCAATTCATCCCCAGGATTTAAGTTGGATTTATCAGGGCTTGGCGCAAACCTGATTTTATATCCGATGTCAACATTGACATAGCCCTTAAACGGGTACAGTGACCTCCCAAATTGATTGACAAAAAACAGGTCCCAYTGCCCATCGCCTACGGGAACAATTTCTGCATCCTTATTAAAAAAACCGGTWGGTGCTTTAGCYGCTATTTTWAAGGTATAAACAACCGGTTTCAGGCTCACRTTATAGCGTGCACTGAATACWAAATCRCCAATTGCCTTTGTCTTTGCTCTTTCCGGRTCKACATCATCCGTAAATGAAATATTGTAATAAGGCAMTTGAACCTGTAATTCCAACCGGTTGGTAATCCCATAGCGGGCATCAAAATAGCCGACATAGGACTGAAGCCGACCATTAAACAGATAAGGTGCAAGCTGGCCATTTTCACATTCCGCCTCATCGCAAAAAATCCTGCTTGAGGCAAAGCGATAGGAAGTTTGCTGGGTAAAAAAAGAGGACTTTAACCACAGTTCATTTTTCTCCAGCGTCCAGGCACCTGCATGCACGTTTAATGACCATAAAAAGCACGTGATTACCAGGAAACATTCACGCATAAAACACGTATTAATTTATAACGAATATATTAACATAACCTCTGGTATTATGTCTGAGATTTGACAGTCCTACCATTTAAAACAATGCTCACCAACAGATAACTCCCGGTACTGGTCAATATTATTCTTGCGACCGTTATCCACGCTATTTGTCAACTACCGGACAGTGTTGAGGGCGATTGCGAAATACTTTTGTATCAACAATGAAAATTCAGTTTAGTATACTCCTTGCCTTTCTTCTATTCAGCTATGGTACTATTCGAGGACAGGACGACGACGATCAATCCAATCTGCTCAAGTATACTCCCTCTCTATTGCTGAGCAAGGGCCAAACGGAGCTTAAGGTGTTTAACAATCTTTATACCCAGACGGCATTTTATGATGCAGGGGGTAAAAAGACGCCCTTAGATGAGAGGTCTACCTTTTTTACATCTATCAATCAAATTTTGATGGGGATCACTCCGAGGTTGAATGTAGGATACATGGTGTTTTTCAGATCTGTACGGTTGGACAGCCCTGATTCAAGTCCATTCCAGGTATTTCAGTCGGGGGAGGACTCAAAATCCAGATCTGATATAAGTTTTGCTGGCCCGACGGTCCGATTTGCACCATTTAAAGCAAACAAACATCTGTCGTTTCAGAGCACCTATTTGATGCCTACGGCATATGATCAGGAGGGGATAGACAATAATAGACCGTTTTTAGATTTTGACAAGCATTACTGGTGGACACAATTGTATTATGACAAGGTGCTTCCCAATTACTTTGTACTATTTCTGGAAATAGACCTGGTGATGCGACTTGACTATACGGATTTATTTAAGCAATCCTTTGTCTATAACCCGGTGAAGCTATTCTTTGGTAAATTCCTGGGAAATAAATGGGGCGTTTACACAATGGCGGAATGGGCTCCATTTTGGGGTGACCAGGAAGTGTTAGCTGCCTATTACCTGCAGACTGGTGTTGGTATTAAGCACCAGGTGCATCCCAACCTGGAATTGGAAGCAGTCTACACTTTGTTTCCAGCAGGGAAAAATACGGGAGCCGGGGAGACTTTTAATTTTGGACTGAGATTCCTGAAATGAACTAAACAAGAGGGAAATGGGCTGTTCGCGCACTATTGGTTTAAACCCCAATCATATTCAAGATATTGAATCTTCGCTTTATTCGATATTCTGACAATTGAATATCGGTTTAGAAATGTGATAAGATCTCCCTCCTTGGTGAAATCGCCTTCAAACCACTTCCAAATCTGAGAAATCTTCAGCTTATGCTCAGATAGCTGATTTTTGGAGTAGTCATTCACAAAAATCCGTGCTTGCTCATCCAATTGCTTTTCTAAATTGTTCCCGCTGTACGCGGAGTTTCTTAAGACAGGACAGGATTCAGAAGCGCAATTGACCGCAAAGTGTATTCTTGGGTCATCAAACTCTTTTCTGAGAATAATATGTTCAATATCATTCAGTGTCATTTTCTTATTGCCAATCTCTATGAATTTCAGATCCCAKGGCGAATTGGCGGAAGGTATCTTTRTCTTAGTKCCCAGGTCCTTAATGCTTGWAAGCGGRTAATACATRAGGAYTAGTTTCACWGTRAAGGCATTGTAKGYGTTGATCCAATACGCTTTACGGGCATCCTCGTCCATGGAAAGTTTATCMGGWGMCTTKCTGCWTAACAGGTWRAGATATTTGTTTAGTGRAAGCGTGTCCTTTTGAAARGCTGCGTAATCCACCTTSCCYGAAGATGAGACATRYYTGGYCAATAAAGYGTTCCACAATTCATGTGAAACGGCRGCAGCAGGTTTACTTTTYATAGCGCCGTGCTGTGCAAGACAAGATACGCTGATGGTCAAAAGGAGCGCAACAGAAATGAATAAAGAGCTAATTCTCATGCGATTCAATTGAATAAGGGTTAAAACTTACTTTCCATTGTATGCAAATCACTTGCCACATCCACATCTGATAAAGTATCGAGCAACTCATAAGTAAGTCCCTCCGTTTTCAAATCAATAACTGTATCGAGCAACACATCTTTGCCACTCCATCTCTTGTTGTGAAACAACGATTTGTGAAGRCKYTTCATACCSARCAARTAATAGCCTCCATCYGATGCAGGCCCCAGTACYACATCATTGGTTCTGAGTGCCTTAAACGCGTAATCAATAATTCCRGCGTTAATTTCAAAGCAGTCGCTTCCAATGATTATAACCTGTTGATATTCCTCATGAAAAGACAATTCAAACGCATTCAACATCTTCTCCCCTAAATGATCGCCACTCTGCAAACATTTTACAAAAGCCGGGTCACTCCAAAGATCAGTCTCYTCAAYATGCTCATGGTAAAAAACGGCCTTATCGGCATTCACCCCGGCAGCGACCAAACGRGTATGCTGCAATAATGATTTGTAAACATCCAGTGCTTTCTGATCTCCTAATGTCTYGGCCAATCGGGTTTTGACCTTTCCCAATTCAGGATTCTTTACAAATAYCATCAGCAAACAATCTCTCTTTACGATATCCCCTTTCATACGCTCATGTGATTAGTGCTCCCTGGCAGCTGGACCCCGCCCCGGCGGTACAACCATAACAATGCAAATTTGTATTAATGGTCCGCTTATTAAGAGCCTCTAAATTAAATTCGCCAATATGGGCCGCAGAAGCGTTTGAAATGCCCAGATCCAACATTTGATTAAAATCRCAATCGTAYAACTTACCGTCCCAACCTACAGATAGCGTATTTCTACACATCACACCATGAGCTGCGGAAGGATTGAAAGCGTTAACAAGCACGTCTAAATATTCCTCCGTACGACCAATTATTTGTAAATAATCCAGGAACCTGCCAATGGGTAGATTTGTTATTGTGTATAAGTTATTAAACAGAACTCCATGGTTCTTAAGTAAATGRGTCTTATAATCTAACTCCAATTGATCTTGATCYGGCGGTAATGATGGACCRCCAGGGTTGTACACCAAATGGAGCTCCAGTCCGGTACCTTCCTTGCCATAACCCAGTTCATTGAGATGCACCAGYGCTTCAATRGATTTTGTAAACACTCCATCYCCTCTCTGACTATCTGTGTTCGCYTCRGTATAACAKGGRAGMGAYGCAATTACCTGAACCYTATGCTTCTTGAAGAACTCMGGATAAGCCCKGAACTTTTTGTTTACCGTCAGGATTACCAGATTACTCCTTACAATGATTTCCAGKTTTCGTTTGCTYAACTCCKCAATGAACCACTCAAAATCCGGATTCATTTCAGGGGCACCGCCCGTTAAGTCAACTGTTTTGACATTTGAGGCGTCTATCGCAGTCAGGCACATTTGCAGCGTAGCCTTAGTCATTATTTCCTTCCTGGTCGGACCGGCGGATACRTGGCAATGGTCACAGGTAATATTGCACATRTAACCCACATTGATTTGCATAATYTCMAGTGGCTCGGGYTTAAAAGGGAATAAACCTGACTCCYTCAATTTRRCCGAAAAAGAGGGAAATGCACTTGAGAGGTYATCCAGAACTTCAAGTCCGTTCACTTCCACCTGTTTRGTCTTCTTCGTCATAGAGTTGATAATCGTCTTTGGAGAATAATCACANCTTTCTTTAAAATKGGAAWCACACAGTGTCAATATSYACTGAWGCTNANNNTNTNACAAAGAAAAGAGATTCAGGACAATTTAAAAGTCAAACGACTGACAAAGCCTGGATTATAGCAGGTTGACGCAGGGCCTCTAATCCTGAACCTGCTTATTCATAACCTCTGTTTGTCGGCGAATTGACTCTTTGTGCACGAGTTTSAAWWMRCCRCKCMKKMASKMSYSRSWYAWYMMCAWWRMCKWGKYWGTWRWMWAWCGCKCCKWRMKGASYTSYWYYYRTYTWTTCACCTGGAGGATAGTGACATTGTTCTCCTTTTTGTACTCCCCTATCTTCTCAGCAATTTCCATTCTTGAAGACAGCTTCTGGGTAATCTCTTCATCMAGGTCGTCGATCGCACGTCGCAATTCGTCAAGCTGGGTTTTGAATTCCACATTCTTGGTTGTCGGCACTCTTACAATGAGATCGTTGAGCAGATCGTCCAGTGCTTTAGGTGTAAGCTGTTGCTCAGCATCGCTCAATGCCGCCTTGGGATTGATATGTGATTCAATCATGAATCCGTCCATATCCATATCCAAAGCCTTTTGTGATATAAATGGAATCAAATCCCGAACCCCGGCAATATGGCTGGGGTCACACAGTATAGGCACTTCCGGACAAATGGACTTCAATTCAATGGGGAATTCCCACAAGGGTTGATTTCTAAAGGGTGTCTTTTCAAAGGAAGAAAATCCACGGTGAATAGCCAGCAGGTGTTTGATACCCGCCTTGTTGATGCGCTCCAGCGCCCCAACCCACAATTGCAAATCCGGATTGATCGGATTTTTAACCCCTACCGGGATATCTACTCCTTTCAAAGCATCCGCAATCTCCTGAACGGAAAATGGATTTACAGAGGTACGTGCTCCAATCCAAAGCATGTCAACACCATGCTTCAGGCAGGCTTCCACATGTTGGGTATTGGCCACCTCTGTGGCGACTTTCAAACCGGTTTCCTCCTTAACAGCCTGCATCCACTTCAGCCCCGCTACGCCAATTCCTTCAAAGGAACCAGGTCGTGTACGTGGCTTCCAAATACCTGCTCGTAATACTGTAGCATCACTATCTTTTAATTGATGCGCAATTTTTTATACCTGCTCTTCTGTTTCTGCACTACAAGGCCCTGCTATTACTAGTGGATGCGCAAGCTTCATATCATCCAACCATGTTTTTAATTCTTTTGTATTTTCCATTTTTCTACTTGTTGTGGCGTTTTATTTTATGCCGTTTAATATTTGTTTAATGTGATTTGTACTTTCCATTTCATTGTAAATTTCGGTAAAATCGTTTTGTA
>NVRW01000024.1:0-8576 GCA_002400975.1 Flavobacteriales bacterium
ACGCTTCACATTACTACGAGGAAGTGCTGGATGATCAACCTGAGAATGTAGATGTGACCTATAAATTGGCGGAATCTTATTTCTTTTCACGGGATTACAAGATGGCCAATCAACACTACAAGACCGTAATGGAAAAGAACAAGGATCTCTATCCTTTCTCGCATTACAAGTATGCCCTTACACTGAAGATGAATGGTAAATACAGAGAGGCGAAAAAGGCGTTTGAAGACTTTATTAAGACGTACAGGGCCTTTGATGCTCCGGTATATAAGAAGAAAGTGAAAAATGAAATAGCGGGATGTGATTACGCGCTAATAGCTATGGAAAAGCCGCTGAATGTGATGGTGGTGCACATGGGAACTGAGGTGAATGCCGCCTATACAGAAGCGTCACCAATGCCTGTAGGAGATGACAAACTGCTCTATGCATCTCTTCGTTCGGATACGATTATTCGCTCGGAAGACTTGAAGGGTAAGGTTGCAAGATTCAAGATTTATGAATCTACAAGACAGGGGAGAAAATGGAGTAAAGGGGAACCAATTACCAATAATGTGAATGTCCCCAAAATGGATGTCGCGAACGGTGTTTTCTCGCCTGATGGCTCGAAGTTCTTCTTCACGCAATGTGAGGCAAATGATGCGGGTGCCTTGATCTGCGCTATTTATGAGTCGGATTATAAGGATGGTGAGTGGACAAAAGGCAGAAAACTCAATGAGCAGATCAATCTGCCGGGGTTTACCAGCACCCAACCGGCTGTACAGGAAGACAAGAGAAGAAAGACGCTCATTCTATACTTTGTTTCCGACAGACCTGAGGGCGAGGGAGGAAGGGATATTTGGTATACCGAGATCACTGCAAAAGGGGATTATAAAAAACCGCGCAGTGTGGGCAAAAAGATCAATACAGTAAGTGATGAGATCACCCCATTTTTTAATGCTTCTTCTAATGTTTTGTCCTTTAGCTCTGATGGCCATCCCTCTATGGGAGGTTATGATGTCTTTTATACATCTGGCAAGGGAAGAAAGTGGACCAGGCCTGAAAATGCTGGCTTTCCGATTAACTCACGGGTTGACGATATGTACCTGGTTGCTGACGCGAATGAAGAAGGAGGTTATTTTGTTTCCAATCGGGTTGGAACAATTGCACTGAAATCRGAGACTTGTTGYGATGACATCTTTCGCTATTCCTGGGACAGGGATTTGATTCCAAAATATGGTGTTGACAAATTYGCRTATGATGCTGATGATGCTACCAAAAAGTCGCTTACTGATTATGATGTAAAACTATACCAGGTTGATAAGGACTCATCGGTGATATTGATTGAGGAGAAACACATTGCGAGTGAACCTGAGTACTTCTTCACCTTGAAGCACAACAAGAACTACAAGATAGAAGCTASTAAAGAGGGTTATTTTCCCAATGAAGAGTGGGCGAGCACRATGGGCTTGACCAAATCAGATACGYTGCACAGATGGATCGCGTTAAARAAACTGGAGCTCAACAAAATTATCATCCTGAAGGATATATACTATGATTTCGATAAAGCAACACTCAGGTCGGAATCTGACAGAACATTGGGCAAACTCGTGGATATTCTAAATGTTAACCCAAGYATTATTGTAGAGCTGGGAGCGCATACGGATAGCAAGGGTGAAGATGCCTACAACCAAAAGCTCTCCCAACGAAGGGCGGAAAGTGTCGTGAAATACCTCAAAAAGCACGGTATTCCMAAAGGCCGTTTGGTWGCGAAAGGTTATGGAGAAACCACTCCCATTGCCGGGAACACCAATTCAGATGGAACTGACAATCCTGAAGGCCGCCAGATGAACAGGCGTACGGAAATCAAGGTTGTTGGTAAAACTGATGTTGTTGTCAAGAAGAAGGATGCCACGCTCGATGACGCGATGAAGGACGCTGACAACTAAGAATAAATCCTTGCCGTTTCTGACACTTCCATGACAATTCCCGGTGGCTTTTATCGGATAATTGCACTGAAATTGAATAATTGGATTTTGGAAAGCTTTAAGATAATATCGCTTAATATTAAAAATGCCTCACCTGAGGAAATAGGTAAGTTGTACCTTGAAGGAGACGACCTTGCCAGTACTTTGGCACTTCTCAAAAACAACCTGGGCTTAGACGAGCTGATGTATCTCTCCACCTGTAATCGAACAGAATTCCTGATACGAACTGATTCCGAACTCGATGAGCATTATCTCAGGTCATTTCTGATGATCTTCAATGAATCCTTGAGACAGAACGAGCTAGCAAATCTGGTGGGGAAATTGGATGTTTATGAGGGAGTTGAAGGAGTTTTGCACCTCGCCAATGTAGCAGCCTCAATGGATTCTATGGTAGTTGGGGAAAGAGAGATCATTACCCAGGTGCGAAGCGCTTATGAACTTTCAAAATCCCTGGGTCTTACCGGTGATCTGCTGAGACTTGTGGTGCGCCACAGCATTGTTACAGCGAAGAAAATTTATTCCGAAACTGATATCGCAAAACACCCCGTTTCAGTGGTATCCCTGGCGTACAGGAAGCTGCGTGAGCTAAAGGTTGATCTGGGAGCGAGATTGTTGATCATTGGAGCTGGCAAAACGAATGCCGCCATGGCAAAGTACCTGAAGAAGCATGGATTCAACAATCTTGTTGTTTTCAATCGAACCCTGGCTAAGGCAGAGAATCTGGCCCAGGACCTGGGCGGACAAGCTTTTTCTCTATCTGAACTTGCTGATAAAGGTGTTGGCTTTGAAGTGATTATCACATGCACCGGATCCGTAGATTATATTGTTACGAAAGAACTTTACGCTAAAATTCTGAATGGAGATTCAGATCGGAAGCTGGTCATTGATCTGGCTGTCCCTGCTGACTTTGACCCTGAAATAGCGCAAAACAGCAATATCAATTTGATAGCGATCAACAATCTCAAGGACATTGCTGAAAAGAATCTTAAGCAGCGAAAAGGGGAGTTACAGCAGTGCAAGTTGATTATTGAGCAGGCTCTTGAAGAATTTAAAGGGGTCTTTCGCGAACGTCAGGTGGAGCTGGCAATGAGTGAAGTTCCGGATAAGGTCAAAGAGATCATCGATACTGCTGTTAATTCAGTTTATGCCAAGGACGTAGAGAAGTTGGATACCTCAGCCAAAGAAACGTTGGACAAGGTATTGACCTATGTTGAGCGAAAGTACATTTCCGTGCCTATGAAAATGGCCAAGGAGGTACTCCTGAAAAAATCTTGATTGTTTTCTATCTGAAGCAATCTTTTCCAGGCGTTGATGATGACACCAAAGGAAGAATGGCATATTGGAATATTGATATTTTGCAATACCATGGTACACTCATCGCAACCAACAACCCATTATTCCACTGTTCCATTATTTCCGTTTAACGCGTGCGATAAGCTTGCTAATTAATATTCTTGCGGTGACCAATGGCTAAACGACTCATCATAGGATCCAGGGGAAGTGACCTCGCTCTGTGGCAGGCAAACTTCATTCTTGCCAAGCTCAGGAATCTTAAGATCGAGGCGGAGATCATGGTTATTAAAACCCAGGGTGATCTGGTTCAGGACCTGAGTTTTGACAAGATGGAGGGCAAGGGCTTTTTTACAAAGGAGATTGAAGAAGCATTGCTGAGAGGTGATATTGACATGGCAGTTCATTCCCACAAAGACCTGGAGACTGAGCAACCCAAGGGTTTAAAAATAGCGGCGGTTACTTTGCGAGAGGAACCCAATGACATGCTTCTTATCAATCCGGATGCAGTAGATTTGAAAAGGCGTCTGGCTCTCAAGACCGGGGCCACGGTAGGTACTTCGTCGGTGAGAAGAAAGTCATTTCTTAAGGGTTTTAGAAAGGATATTGTCGTAAACGATTTAAGGGGAAATGTGCCAACCAGAGTTGAGAAACTCCACAACGGCGATTATGATGCTATCCTGCTGGCCGCAGCCGGTGTCAACCGGCTTGAACTGGACCTGTCAGCATTCCATGTGGAATTATTAGATCCGACAGAATTCGTGCCTGCCCCGGCTCAAGGCGTTCTTGCATTGCAGATTAGGGAGAAGGACAAAGAATTGGAGCAGCAACTTCGGCAATTAAATGATGAAGAGACTGCAGCGGTCACAGAGATTGAACGGAGTATTTTGAATCAGTTCCATGGCGGTTGTCAAGTGCCGATAGGTGTTTATTGCCGGGCGATGGAAGANGGGGGATTTCAAGTATGGACGGCTAAATCAGATAGTGCAGACAAAGCGCCTAAGGTACTGTATACKGAAACGCGCAATCCGGATAAACTGGGTGCAAGGTTGGTCAACAAGTTTGAAGACATTGAGGGAACTTCCGTGTTTATTACAAGAGACCTTCGCCGGGAYGATTGTTTTGAGAACCTRCTTCGRGGTAATGGATTTGATGTGAAGGGCCAATCCATGATYGAAACAAACAGGGTTGAGGTWAGAAAAGATCTCTTGMGGAATGATTACACATGGATATTCTTCTCAAGYAARCAAGCYATCTACCAYTWCTTTGGRCAATTTGARCCWYCTGAARRKRTGARRTATGGTGTRATMGGYARRGCYACAGCGGCTGCKCTYMGWAAAAGRGGSSTRMMRGCTGNATTTNATTGGWTATTCWACRGATACSMGRCTCACSGGCAARCAGTTTGNCKSYRKTGKKKGKWYMKSAGKMRKKMTYWTTCCCNATGGCAAGAGGAAGTAAAAGAACSATTCARGAASMWTTTACSRGYGMGAAACAGGTGATCAATTTGGTGGTATATGCAACTGAGAGCCATGAAGATGTCAAGGTAGCGGCAASYAGGATCGTGGTGTTTACCAGTCCATCTAACGTGAGTTCGTATTTCAAGAAAAATGTAATAGGTCCTTCCCAAAAGGTAGTGGCGATGGGCAATGCAACCGGCAATGAGTTAAAGCAGCATGGCATTGATCGGTTTACGCAGCCTTCAACTTTTAGTGATTCGGGTTTGGCGCAAGCGGTTTTTGCAGCATCCATATCAAAACGGAAATCATGATAGAGAGACCAAGGAGATTGAGGACCAATCCGATTATCAGAGAGATGGTAGCCGAAACCAGGTTGCATAAAAATATGTTCATCTATCCATATTTTGTGGTGCCCGGAGAGCGGGTAGTASAGCCAATAGAGGCCATGCCTGGCATCAATCATTACTCAGTTGATGAACTTTTGAAAGATGTGGATTCAGGGTTGAAGCTCGGTATCAACAAGATTTTATTATTCGGYGTMGGGGAGAAAAAAACRGAAGATGGCAGCTCCTCTCATCAGGAAGATTCCGTTGTAAATACGGCAATCAGGGCGCTCAARGSGAAGTTTGGCGATGACCTTTATGTGATTACGGATGTGTGCGTATGTGCCTATACCGGKCATGGGCACTGTGGTCTGATTCGGGATCAATATGTTCACAATGATTCTTCAGTAGAACTGATCGCAAAGATGGCTTTATCGCACGCACGTGCCGGTGCTGATATGGTGGCGCCAAGTGACATGATGGATGGTAGGGTAGGTGCTATACGGGATTTACTGGATGAAGARGGATTTGAGAAAACCGTTATCATGTCTTATGCAGTTAAGTTTGCCTCAAACTATTACGGGCCATTCAGGGAAGCGGCCAATTCATCCCCTTCAAAAGGAGATCGAAAAACCTATCAGATGGATTTTCGCAATGTGAGAGAGGCCCTAAGGGAGGCTGAGTTGGATGAACTGGAAGGTGCTGATATCATTATGGTGAAACCTGCATTGGCCTATATGGATGTTATTTCGAAGGTTAGAGAACAATCTGCTTTGCCTATTGCTTGCTACAATGTGTCAGGCGAATATTCCATGGTAAAGGCCGCCGCTGAAAAAGGCATGGTGGATGAGGARGGGATTRTCATGGAGACCATGCACTCGTTTGCCCGTGCGGGAGCRGATATTATTATYTCCTATCATACRAGGGAGATCTTTGAAAAGAGGTGGTTRTAAGCAAARGCGGTTTGGTCCGYGGAGAATCCYCTTAGGCTCGGGAGTYAACCAAYCGAACCTCTGTTCTCCTATTCTTTTCYCTCCCACTTGGATTGTCAGACCCGTCCGGATGTWGATTGKCAGCTAYYGGYYGCGTTTCGCCATATCCCTTCACAAGCAAACGATTCGCCGCAATTCCCTTGGATTTTATGTATTCAGCAACGGCATGAGCTCTTCTAATAGAAAGTATCTTGTTGTAYGCCGTTGGCCCAATGTGATCCGTGTGTCCATTGACCTCCATTTTCAKCGACTSGTTAATGTTCAGGABCGCTATATATTCRTCCAACTTGCTGGCAGAACCCATCTGGATCGATGCTTTGTCAAATCCAAATAGCACGTTCTGCGACCCTTCTTTCATCCGTTTATCCTTCACAGGTAGCCTTACCTCAATTAACGGTTCTGGTTTCATTGGATGTTCGGGTTCTTTAACAAGAACTTCCGGTGTTTTTATTTCCTTTTCAAACGCTTCCAGCACGATATTAATCGCCGTGTCCAGCGTTGCCAATTGGACAATAGTAGCGGATGAAGACGACGTCGCATAAATAATTTCTTTTCTAAAAATTGTATCGTTGTTGAGTACAATAGTGTCTCTTTCAAATTCRATYAACGTTGGCTCAAGGCCTGAGGCAKCTAGTCCTGGAAATAAATGAATTTGATTCAGCGGCTGATATTTGAAGACRCTATTGTACAAGCTGGATGTTTCTGTTTCATCATATTGGGCGAGATTTGCCAATACGACTTCCCTTTTTTTAGGATCTTCCAGATTTCGGAGAAATTGTGAAAAAGCAGTCCCTTCATCGTATTCGGCAATCGAAACATCKGCCTTAATAGCCYTTTCAATGTCAAAAAAGGAATTGCGAAAAATAATTTTCTGTCCTATTGTMGAATCGTCTTTACTKAGGAGTGTAATACCGACYTCCTGAAACATATTATAAGCGTATTCTTGATKSGGAATTGTAAARCTCTCCCTATGRGGARTAAACCCCTCCGCTTGAATTACCATATCATAGCTTCTACCYGTAGGRAATACCAGTAAATATTTGCCCGTGAGTGAATTGGAATTATAGACACCTACTACCTTTTTGGTTTGYTGATCYAACACCATGAAACTTGCGGATAATGGTTTTTGTTCTTTTCCATATATRCGTCCCTTAATAACTGCGATCTTYACAATGCCAGGGTCAGGTAGCACTAACTGGTAAATGTCCTGCGCGCCAATATTGTCTCCTCGTAAATCTGAGGAGAAGTAGGTGTGCTTTCCGTTAGCTGAGACTACATAGAAAATGTCATCTCCAGGCGTATTGATTGGATGTCCCAGGTTTTTTGGGGTGGTCCACTTATTATCGATAWASGAGGACTTRAAAATATCAAGTCCGCCCATATTGAAATGRCCTTGAGAGCTGAAGTAGAGGGTCCTGTCYGCCGGATGGATAAAGGGCGCTTTTTCATCRTTTTCSGTRTTTATTGTRGGGCCTAAATTCTGTACMAGTCCCCATYTRCCATTGGGTAATTTAAGGGCCATGTAAATGTCCATTCCCCCATATCCRCCYTCTCTGTCRCTWGTRAAATACAGAACTTGTTGATCGAGAGAGATACAGGCATGTGTTTCCCATGACTTGGTGTTRATATTTGAACCTACCTTTTTGGGGGCMGACCAGGTCTCACCCTTTAGSGTAGTGATATAGATGTTTTCCCCGTGATATATGAACATTTKTTGRGCATCAGCRGATARGGCTACACTGGCATCATGTAACGGGGTATTCACCTTTTCACCAACATTTACCGCAGCCTCCCATTTGTCTTTCTTTTTTAGGGACATATAAATGTCTTCAAAAAACAATTGATCAAAATCCCTCTTGCCACCGGTTGTAGTAGGYCTTCTGGAAGTGAAAATCAGRAGTTGGTCGTCTGATGAAATTATTGGAGCRTAATCCGGGTAWGGCGAATTGACCAAATTCCCAAGRTTAGAAATCWCYACATCTATYGTGTCYYTTACCAACAATTTCCCRTTGCGGCATTTTTGAATTTTTTGTTTTATGCTGTTTCTTGATTCATCTGTCTTTAATCTGGGYAGRTATTCCTCATAATACCTGATYGCTTCGTCAAATTGATATGCCAGATGATGTGCGCGRCCWAGRTACCTGGTTACCCTGGGCCAATCGTCCTGGTGTTGATATGCTRTTTCGAGATAGGGTATYGCYAYAGATTTATCGGTGGCAATRTTTAGATAAATAAAACCCATGTAATAATTGTACTTAGGGTCTTGAGGGTTTGATTTGTAGAGTTGCTTAAATATTGTCAATGCWCTTTYRAACTTTTCATTTTGAACGAGAATTACCGCTCTTCTGCTTYGTTTCTTCTCACYGTCAAGCTCATTTTGGGCAAKAGAAATTTGGCAGGCCATTACAAATAGTAACAGAGGCCCGAACAGACGSRMTCTTATAGAAATCGATGCASACATTRTGATATTATGTCTTACGCAGAAACTTCAATTATGGTTCTMGTWSCCAAAATATCSGGYAGGAAGGANNGGTTGTTGAGAAAAGGCAG